>CANRPG010000001.1 GCA_947632425.1 uncultured Clostridia bacterium
CACTTCGAGCAGTGAATGGACTTGCTTCCGTCAGTCGTGCAGGTTGCTTCCTGATCTATGGTGTAATCTTCGTTCCAGCTGTGACCGCTTGCCGCAAGACCGTTTGTCTCTTTGGTGTGGCATACTTTGCATTCTCTTTCCTGTGTGCCTTCATCATCGCAGTCGGGTGAAAGAATTTCTTTCCACTCGCCCCAGTCGTGACCGAGAGCAGGAATAACTTCGCTGTCTTTGGTAAATCCGCATACGGAGCAGTGAATAGAGCGGCTGCCTTCTGTTGTGCAGGTAGGCTCAACATCTATGGTGTATTCCGTATTCCACTTGTGATTTTCAAGGTCAGTGCCCTTGGTCTCGGTATATCCGCAGACCGTGCACTTTCTCTGCTGATTTGACTTGCCGTCAGCAGTCGTTACTTCTTCCCATTCGCCAAAGCTGTGACCCTTAGCAGGTATAACTTCGCTGTCCTTTACGGCATCGCACTTCGAGCAGTGAATGGACTTGCTTCCGTCAGTCGTGCAGGTTGCTTCCTGATCTATGGTGTAATCTTCGTTCCATGTATGACCATTAGCCGCAAGACCGTTTGTCTCTTTGGTGTGGCATACTTTGCATTCTCTTTCCTGTGTGCCTTCGTCGTCGCAGTCGGGTGAAAGAATTTCTTTCCACTCGCCCCATGTGTGACCGTTTGCAGGAATAGTCTCCGAGCTTCCCGGCTTAGAAAGTCCGCATACAGAGCAGTGAATTGACTTGCTGCCGTCATCTGTACAAGTAGGTTCAACGTCTATAGTGGCTTCTGTGTTCCACTTGTGGTTCTCAAGGTCTGTGCCTCTTACTTCGGTATATCCGCAAACAAGGCACTGTCTTTGCTGATTTGACTTGCCGTCGGAAGAAAGTATCTCTTCCCAGACGCCGTAAGAGTGACCCTTCTGAGCTGTGCGGTTGGTTACCTTAGAAATAACTGCTTCGCAAACGGTGCAGTATGTTTCAACGGTGGTGTAGCCGCCCTCGGTGCAGGTAGCTGCTTTAGACTCTGTAGTTCTTGTAGCTTCCTTGTGACCTGTCGCAGGTATTGTCTCGGTAGAGCCGGGTTTTGTAGCCTTGCAGTTTTTGCAGTGTACAGACTTGCTGCCCGCGGTCGTGCAGGTGGGCTCTTTGTCTACGGTCGCCTGTTCTTCCCACTGGTGATCATCGTGATATTCAGTGGTGTCCTTAGCTCCGCAGCGTGAACATTCGCGCTGCATTTCGCCGTCCTCGCTGTTGGGGTCGTCGTTCCACGGAACCTTTTCCCAATCGCCCCACTTGTGGTCAAGAGGATCGGTGTAAACTACCACTCTGCCGAACTCGCAGTCGCATACGCTGCATATAGAAACAAGCGTATAACTGCCCTTTTCGGTGCAGGTCGCAGGTATTTCGTTCTGCTTTACGGTACGTCCTACGGTGTGAGGAGTAGGCTCGAGTACCACGGCGCTGTCGGGTTTTATAGCATCGCAGACTGTGCAGTGTATTGATTTCTGACCCTGAACAATACAGCTGGGCTGCTTGTCTATGGTGTATTCATCAGACCATGTGTGCTTGCTGTCTATAGACTGTGTTTCAACTATGTGGCAGGTGCTGCACACTCTCTGCTGGGTCTTGCCGCCGCAAGCTCCTGTTTCAATGTCTTTCCAGTTGCTCCAGTTGTGACCTGTTGCCTTGCCTACGTAGTCTTGCTTTGTCTGTTCGCCGCAGACATCGCAGATAGTGATAAGATAGCCCACGCCGGGGATAGTGCAGGTGTTGGGTATTATCATCTCTGTCCTTCTGTTGAAGGGGTTTTCGTATATGTGCTTTCCTGCCAGAGTTACAGTCTTGGTGACCGAGTTGCCTGCCTTGTCCGTAACTGTCAGGGTAACTTCGGAAGATTCTCCGCTTGTGTTTTCTACTGTGAACTTCTGCGAGTCGCCGCCCTTTGAAGAGTCATACAGAACATCATCGCCGGCGGTAACCTTGTCAAGATTTTTCTCTACTACACTTATATCGATATGAGTGCAGTAAGTCTTGCCTTCCTCAATGCCGAGTATCTCAGGCTTGGTAATGTCGTACACAATACCGGCGGTGCTTGCGTATGAAGCGTTATTGTCGCCGTCAACAGCCTTGACATAAACTATCTTGTTTCCTTCGCTGTCTATCGCAACGGGAGTTTTATATGCTGTCCATGTGTTGTGAGCTTTAAGCTCTGCCTCGGTCATCGCCTTGTCGCTTATATAATAGGAAAGGCTGACTACTTCGCTCTTGTCGTCCTTGGCAGATACCTCAACGCTCTTGGGCGTATTGAAGTACATACTGAACGTACCATCGGTGTGCAGACCGTTCCATGTATGACCGTCAAGAGTAACGGTTATCTCGGGGCCTTTGGTGTTTTTGTATACGGCAGTAAATGTCTTGTCGCCGGTGCTGCCCTTAGCTACAGTTGCATTCTTGTCAGCTTCGGTCATATCTGCCGAAGTCCAGCCGAGGAACTCATGATTTGCAAGAGTAGGCGAGGGCAGAGCTATATCTTCATCTTCTTTGGTGTAAGTCTTGGTCGCCTTGCCGTCTGCAACATTCCAGCCGTCTGCTGTCAGCGAGCCGCCTTGCAGATCGAGTGTTATGGTATAAACCGCAAGAGCTTCACCCGTATAAAGCTGTGTATCAGCTGAAACGGTATCCTTTTCAAAATCCCATTCCTCTTTGTGCGCGGCATCTTTGTACCATTTGCTGTCAGCGGTAAGACCGTTATCATCGTAGTCTATCTCGGGAAGCTCCAGAGTATCGCCGCCGTTGACATATGCAGCGGCAAGTTCTTTGTCGTTGTACATATAAGAAACTTTGTAAACTCTGTCTTTGTCGCTTGTCTTAAGAGAAGGTGTTTCTTCCGTTTCAAGATCCTGACCCCAGTAAGCGGTGTCATTGCTTTCCTGCGCATGACGAAGCTCGTATGCAGCTATGCCTTCTTTCAGCTGCTCTTTGGTAAGACCCGTGGCTTTGTCGCCGTCGGAAGAACCGCCGAAAGCAGTGTGCTTGGGGTTGTGCGTGCATACAGTTGAATCATAAAAGCAGTTTGATACAGTGGCGGTTTCTTTGTTTGCGCCTACTATATAACCAAATGCTGAACCCGCTGTGCCGTTTGCCGCGCTGTAGCAGTTCTTTATAGTACCGTTGTTATCGCCGGCAATGCCGCCTATTGAAAACGAGCCCGAGACATTTCCCGAAACATAGCAGTTCTCGATAGTGCCCTTTTCTCCGTTCATTGCGGTAAGAATACCCGAGGTAAAGCCGCCGTTTGTGATATTGCCGTCAACGCTCAGGTTTTTTATAGTGCCCTGGTTCATGCCGAACAGACCCAGAGTATAAGTCCTTCCGCCGTTGCCGGTGGTGGTAAGACCTGATATCTTGTGACCTTTTCCGTCAAAAGTGCCTGCAAAATAGAAGTTTGCAGTGTTGCCCACAGAAGATTTCGGGTCTTTGCCGATAGGCTGCCACGCCGCCGTAAGAGCGATGTCGCTTTCCAAAGCGTAATATGCATTAGCATACACGTTTTCTGTGGCTTTGCCGCTGTTTACGGCGTCTCTCATCGCTTTGAGATCATCTTCTGTTGAGATCTTGTAGGGTTCATCTTTTGTTCCGCTGCCTTTTAATTCAAAGGTAACGGACGTTTCTTCTGTGCCTGCTGCGGCTGCATTTGCATTGTCAAGCAGTCCGCCAAGCGGCAGCAGGGTGAGTGCAAATACTACGGCTGTCAGCAGACCGTAAATGCGTTTTTTCGCTGTCGTTATTTTCAGCACATGGATCATCTCCTAAGTAAGAAATTTTTGGCAAAACTGTTTTTTTTTTTTTTTTGAAACTGTTTTGCTAATTATCATTATAACACAAACAGGGCGGCTTGTCAATGAAAAATTGCGAAAAATCTTTATTTTTTTAATTTGACTTATTCAAAAATTCTTGCATGGTATTTTTGCACAACCCCTTGTGCGATATTTTTCGCGAAAGTATCAACTTTCAACAAAAACGCCCCGAGAGATCCGAGGCGCACTATTTTAATATAAGTAATTTTTCTTTGTCGCGCGATATTACATTTAGTTTTGCTCGCCGCATTTCCAAAATGTTTTGTACTATATCTGCTGTAATAACTTCGCCCGGCGCGATAACAGGCACCCCCGGTGGGTATGCCCACACGTATTCGCCGCACACTTTGCCTATGCTCTCATCTAAAGAAACAAGCAATTTTTCGCACTTTTGAGCTTGGTATGCCGTTTTATATACCTTTGGCGCGATTATCTCCGGCAGTGGGGTGCACTGCGCTTTGTGCAGATCTTTGTCAATAGCCGCAAGCGCGTTTTCAAGGCGCAAAAGCCCCTCGTCACTGTCGCAAATGCTTGTCAGCGCCACTGCGTACCTCATGCTCGCCATTTCGCACTCGATGCCGTGCTCTCTGCGCAGGCGGTCAAACAGTTCTTTGCCGCTTATGTCGGTATTCTCACAGCATATTACAATGCGGCTTTTATCGCAATTTTCGCTGTTTTTTATGTGCAGATGTTTCAAGCTTTCCGCCGCTTTGTAAAAATGCTCTAAACGATCGGTGTGCCGCTGTGCAAGCTCTTTGCCCTCTTTTTCAAGCAGTCTCATGCACCTGTCGCCAGATGCCATTAAAACGTAAGAAGGGCTGGAAGTTTCAAACATTTGCAGCGTTTCCGCTATTCTTTCGGTATTTACTTTATCAGAAAAAATGTTAAGGCACGCCACTTGCGTAAGGCACGGCAGCGTTTTGTGCAGGCTGGTTACGGAAATATCACCGACCGCACTTTTACCGTAAAACAGCGGAAAATGCGCTCCGTGCGCTGTATCGCAGATAAGCGGTATACCGCACTTTTCGCATACTTTCGCTATTTTTTGGGTATCGCTCACAACGCCCTCGTATGTCGGCGTGGTGATGATAACAGCTTTTGCATCGGGGGTGTGTTCTATCGCTTTTTCTACCCCCTCCGCCGAAACCGAAGTGAAAATACCCGTCTGCGTATCAAGCGGCGGTGTCACCCAATCGGGTGATAAATTGTACAGTTCAATTGCTTTGTATACCGAGCGGTGGCAGTTGCGTGCGGCAATAATTTTGTCGCCAAAAGAGCATAAAGCCACCACCGCCGCCATAATGCCGCAGGTGCTGCCGTTTACCAGCAGAAAGCTCTTTTTTGCGCCGTAAAATGCCGCCAGCCGCCGCTGAATGTCGTCAATAACGCCGCTTGCGCGGTGCAGATCGTCAAAGCCTGTTATCTCGGTAATGTCAATGCCATAGGGCAGGAAATTGCCCAGAAGATCGCTGTTTCTCTTGTGCCCCGGCATGTGCATGGGGTATAAGCTCAGGTTTTTCAGCTTGTCAAAAAGGCTGTCGCTCATATGCTTTTCACCACAATTTCGGGCATAAGCGCCATAACGGCTTCTTTAGTTGCCAGATTGCCCGAAAAAACGCTTGCCGAGCCTGCCGCCGCGCCCATTTTAAGCGCGTTTGCCATGCTTTCGCCCTGTGTCAGCGCCGCCAGAAAACCAGCCACCATCGAATCCCCTGCGCCAACGGAGTTTACAGCCTTGCCTTTGGGCGCGCTGCAATACAGCCTCTCGCCGCTTTTGCAGGCAAGCACAGCCCCCATTTGCGCCATTGAGACCAGCACGTTTTCAGCGCCGCTTTCCTGCATTGCAACGGCATATTTTACCGCTTCTTCGGGGGTGGTGATGCTGATGCCGAATATCTCGCCGAGCTCTATGTGGTTGGGCTTTACCAAAAACGGCTCGCCTTTCAGAAGGCTTACCAGCGAGCTGCCCGAGGCATCTGCAATTATGCGTATGCCCCTGCCCTTGAGGCGCGTCATTATGTCAAGATACAGCGTATCCGGCAGGCAAGAGGGTATGCTGCCTGCAAGCACAAGGCAGTCGCCGCTGTGAAGTTTGTCAAGCTCCTGCAACAGGTTTTCAAGGCTCTGCGGCGAAATGTAGGGGGTATCAGCGTCTATTTCGGTCTCCTCCTCGCCCGAGAGCTTCACGTTTATGCGCGAATTGCCCTGCGGCAGGTGCAAAAAGCGCGTATCAACGCCGCTTTCTTTAAGAAGCCGTTCTATCTCCGCGCCCGTAAAGCCTGCGGTGAAGCCCAGCGCGGTGTTTTCGCAGCCGAGGTTTTTAAGCACCACCGAAACGTTAATGCCCTTGCCGCCTGCCACAATGCGCGTATCATATGCGCGGTTTACAGCCCCTGCCGTCAGTTTGTCAGTCCACACCGTGTAATCCAGCGAGGGGCTCAAAGTAACGGTATAGAGCATTACAGTATGCCTGCCTCGTCGTCGTCGGTAACTTCGCCGTTGATAATGGCTTTCAGCGTTTCAAATTCCTCGTCTGAAAGGGTAACGCCCTTGCCCATTCTTGTGTGGTCGGGAGACCATTCTCTTATGTCGTATTTCGGGTCTCTGCCGTTCCAGCTGATGAGGTTGAGCTCCTTTGTCCAGCCCTTCGCGTTTTCCGAAAGCACTCCCAGACACTCCTTGATCTCGTAAGTCAGTTCTGCCATTGTTTTTTCCTCCTGATGGTTTATATTTTATTTATAAGCGGTATGAATTTCCACAGCTTTTTGGGAAGGATCTTCCTTGCCATTTTAAGCATACACTTATAATTTATAACGAATATTACTAAAAAGCAGGGTATCTCTACAGCGGCGTAATGCCAGCCTGTCAGCCGAGAGGCAAAGGTCATAGCCGCAAGTATCAAAGTATTTATTATTATCTTTACGGGCTTTAGCTCAAACGGCAGCAGCCTGCGCGAGTCTATACACCTGAGTATAAATACCGTTATATACGCCGCCACGGTGGATATCACAGCCGCCATAATGCCTATGCGAGGTATGAGTATAAGGTTCAGAGATACGTTCACCACGCCTGCCGCAAGGCTTGTCAGCAACGAACGGTTCGACTTTTTCGCTACCGAATAAATAGAGCCCATGAATGTTGTAAAGCATATGAACACCGTTGAGAACACCAGCCCCGGCGAATACAGCACCGATGCGCGGAACTCTTTGCCTATCCACACGGCGGTAAGGGGTCTTATTATCATCAGTATGCCTGCCGCGGTGATGTACAAGAGAGACTGGTTTATATCGAAAACGTTGCTGTAAAACCTCTCGCGCTCGTTCGATTCGCTCTCTGTAATGGCGCTTATGTTCCACGCGTTGCCGAACATCATGTATATTATAGTCAGCAGGTTCGGTATTTTATAAGCCGCCGAAAGTATGCCTGTTTTTTCAAGCCCTAGGTAATGCGTTATCATGAAAGAGTCTGAAGTGTTGGTTATAAGCCACAAAAGCTGCGTTGGTATCAGCGGCACACAGTAGCGCAGCATGGCACCCGAAAGCCCCTTGTTGAAAGGCTCGTTTTTGCCGACAGACAGCCGCGTGTAATACTTATAAAGTCTGGCAGTAAGCATAAGAAAGATTATCGCCACGACATCTGAAATTACTATAGATGCCAGATAGCCGACCACGCCCATTTTCAGCACGACCATGAACAGCACGCTGCACACAAGCGTTATAAATGTGCCAAGTATGCCGCTTAGTGCCACCAGCTTTATTTTCTCCAGCGAGCGCACGAAAGCGTCGCACATCAGCTTGTAGCCGCCTATTGAAACATACAAAAACAGCAGCCACGAGTATGAGCCTATATACTTTTTCACTACCGAATTATCGTACAAAAAGAACATAACAGCGGCAAGGCAGAGTATGCCTATAAGCACAACATTTGAGCCTATGGTGAATATGCGCTTTTTGTCGTATGACTTATCCAGCCCGAAGCGCACCACGGCTTCCGAAACGGTCAGGGTCACCATGGGTATGAGCCAGTTGGCAACGTTGACAAAGTTGTCGGTAAGACCCAACTGCGATTTGGTGAGGATATTCGTATATACCGTTACCAGAATAAGCGAAAGCACTTTTGAGCTGAAAGAGCCTATCGCGAATATGAACGTATTTGTGAGCAGCCCTTTGTAGCCGCGGTTTTCAGCGTTTGCGGTGTCAGCCATACCTTCGCTTGATACCTCCTGACATTATAGATACATACATATTCATTATAACACATTTTTGGAAAAATGCAACTGCTTATTTTTTAAACAATAGGTATTGCAAAATCTTTGTAAAAATGTTATAATGATTATATATGACTTGTAGATATAGCTTGCAGATATAAATACATAAATTTATGGAGGATAACAAGATGAAATTTATTGAATTTTTGCTCAAAACAATATGCGTTATTCTTGCGGCGAAGATACTGATAACGGTCATCAGCGATATTTGCGGAAACTTCGCCAAGCCGCGCTATTTTGAAGCAGATATTGCACAGAGCTGACCGATATGCCTGAATTTCTTACTTTGCGGCTTATAAACAAATATTCGCTGCTTTCAAATGCGCAGAAGCGCAAAAAGATGTTTGCATTTATGCGGCTTGAAGAAATGCTGGATAAGCTGTTCAAGTTTGTGGTGCTTATAGGTATGTTTTTGTGCATTTGGTGGAACATAAACGCCATAAAAGAGGGCAGAGTGGTCTACGGCGTTATTGATACCGCGATAGAGTGGGTGGTATACCCTATTGCTCTGTACTGCGAGATACTTGCTGTAAAACGTGGCAGCAGCGTGGGTCTTGTGCTGTTTATTGTAACAAACCTTGTGATATTTTTCCACACGCCGACATACAGCCTTACAAACGTGTGGAGCATACTTTTCGTGATAGTTGCGGCGCGGCTGGAGGCGTTTTCAAAGCTGCCGGGCTACCCGAAATTCAGCGATGACTTAGATGCCAAACGCGTTAGCGACGAGCAGGAATATCTTGCACGAAGCAAGGGCGAGAAAACGGGCAAGCCCAAAAGCGCGGCAGCGGTGCAGAACGATTATTACGACATGATACTAAACGGCAAGATAGAGTATGACAAAGCCGACACGGGTATCAAAAAGGGCGAAATGGATACCCTTGAAGTGCCCGATGACTTGGGGGATAACGATGCTTGAAGTCATAGTTAAAAAATATCAGGCGCGGTATGATATGCTGCCGGACATCGAAAAATGCACGCTGAAAAAAGAGCTTGACGGCTCGGTAGAGCGCTGCATGACGGTGTATATGTGGCTGTTTATAGTGCTGCTGATGTTCTCGGGCATACTGGGCTGGACGGTGTTTATCGGCGAGGGGCAGAAGTATGACCTTTCGCGGCTGACGCTTGGCAGCAAGGAACTGCCGTTTCTGGTGTTCATACCGCTGCTTTACATACCCATGATAGCGTGGGCGAGGGCGGCAAAAAACTGCATTCCTATGTATGTTATGTTTCTTTTGTCGATAGTCGGCGCGGTGTGCACCAAGGGCATATTGCTGCTTTTGACTATATTTTGCATATACTTTATAACGGCAGAAGTAAAGGTCAAGGCGCTCTCGCGGCTGGAAGGCTACCCTGCATTTGCAGAAAAGCAGAAAGAAGGCTATGCGCAGGGGCTTACCTTTGAGCAGATTGCAGCCATTGACCGCATAGACGACAGAGAGCTTGACAGCAAGGCGGCGCAGGAGCTTAAAAAGCGCGTTCTCAGCGGCGATGAAGATGCGCTGAAAGAACTTGGCATAAAGCAGCAAAGCGAGGAAATGGACGTGCTGTACGTTCCCGAAAATATTGATATGGGAGAGAGCGATGTTTCAGAGGATTGTTGACGGCGAAAGCGCAAAATATTTCGATCTTTCGCGCGAAGATAAGATAATAAAACTGCGCGAGGTGCAGAAGACCGAGGGAAAAATATCCGACCTGATGTGGTTTTTAGCGGTAATAATGGTGATAGTCGGGCTGTGGATGTCGCAGTATTTCGGCTATGGGGAAATAGAGTTCGCGGTGGTGTTCTTCGCGGTCGCAAACTCTGCTATGGTGGCGTTTGCAAGGTCTTCAAAAAATACAGCGCCGCTGTATGTGCTGCTGGGCGTTACGCTGCTCTCGGCAATTGCAACTTTGGGCGTATATACTGTGTTTTTTGTGTATGATGCGGTATTTATATGGGCGGAACTGCGGCTTATTGCTATGAAAAACCTGCCCGGCTATCCTTTGTTTGAAGAAGCAAATACCGACAGAATGGATAAAAAGCTTACCGAGAAGCAGCTTTACGCATACGAAATAAAACAGCTGAGTGATATAAATTCTACACAAGAGCAGAAAATGCAGGATAAGCAAAACCTTGACAAGATACTCAGCGGTGAGATGGATCTTGACGAATACCTAGGCGTTGACAAGCTGCCGGGCGGCGATATGGATAAAGCGAAACAAACGCAGTATGATAAATATGAAGCATCTCTTTCGTATGATGAAAACGGCGACGGAATTTCATTAAACGGCACGGTTGACGAATATTTTGACGACATGGAAAAGCGCAGGCGTATACAAGAACAACAGGTAAAAGCAAAAGAAGAGCGGCTTGCGAAAAAAGGTCTTGACGACAGTGCGGAGAACTTCTATAGAAAGTTTGAAAGCGGCGGCGGCAAACTGAACGAAAACGCCGCACAGAAAAATATAAAAACAACTTTTCATAAAGCTGTAAATTCTACCGATGGAGGTAACAACGGATAAATGGTTAAGATAAGGATCAGCGGGATAAGAAATGCGGACGATATAGCCTGCGCCAACGAGGTGCAGCCTGCGTACATAGGTTTCTCATTTTTTGACGGTCTTTACAGGGTGACGGGGAATATCGCTTCAAAGCTGGTTTACAGCCTGCGCCCCGAAATTCAGGCGATAGGAATGTTCTGCGACCAGGATATTTCTCAGATAACGCCGCTGCTCTCGGCAGGCATATGCGAGACGGTTGAGCTTTGCGGCGGCGAGAGCGCGGAGTATATAAAAGCGCTGAAACTTCGCGCTGAAACAAAGGTGATAAAACGCTTTTCACTAAAATGCATAGGCGATGCGGTGAAGATAAACGAAAGCCCTGCCGACTTTGTTTCTCTGTCGCTGAGGGATATAGCGAGATTCCCGAGCATTACGCAGAGCATTGACAAGCCGTTTTTCGTGACGGGCGACATAACGGCGGATTCGGTGAGGGAGATAGCGAGGAATTTTTCGCCGTATGCCATAGATGTTGCGATACGCCCCGAGGCAACGCCCGGCGTAAACAGAATGATATTCGGCGGCATATGCTCGGAAGCTGAAAAATACTGACAGAATTTTGGAGAGGATAATATGGAAAGACTGTTTTGCAAAGGCTACACGTGGGGAGCGTTCGCAAAAAGCGGCGAATATATGACAGACTATGCTAAAAAATCAATGCAGAGGCTGTGCAGCGACGGCATTGACTGGATATGCATACCCGTGAACGCCTTTCAGGAAACGTATACTTCGCTGTGCGTGCACCCTTTATATGGCAGAACGCAGACCGACGAGGACGTTGTGTACGCAATAAATATGGCAAAGGAAATGGGTCTGAAAGTGTGCCTTAAACCTATGGTAGACTGCCTTGACGGCGTGTGGCGCGCGAGAATTCATTTTCCCGAAGAGGGCAGGGAAAACTATCTTGACAGGTGGTTTGCATCTTACACGGCGTTTATGCTGCACTATGCCGCAATTGCGCAGAAAACCGGCTGCGAAATGCTCTGCACCGGCTGCGAGATGGACGGCATGGACGTATGCCATGAAAGAGTGTGCAAGATGATAGATGCGGTAAGGGAAGTATACCACGGCATTATAATGCACAACATAAACCATGACGACGAGTTCAAATACCCGTGGCTGTCAAAGGTAGATGTCATAGGTATTTCGGCGTATTACAGGCTTACAGACGGCGACGATGTTAGCCTTGGCAGAATGCTGCGCTCGTGGGACGACATACGCACAAGGCTCATACGTATGCATGAAAAGTACCAAAGACCTATAATGTTTGCAGAGATAGGCATACGCAACGAGCACGGCTGTTCAAAATACCCGTATGACTTTCACCACCGCGAGGAAGTGCCGCTGGACGAGGACGAGCAGGCTGATTTTTATCAGTCGGCGCTGCATACATTCTGGGACGAGGACTGGTTCTCGGGGTATTTCTGGTGGGACTGGAAAGTAAAGCTCACGCCGAGCGCGCAGATACATAAAAACAGAGATTTTACGATATACGGCAAAAAGGCTGAAAGGATACTCAGCAGCTGGTATCTTACAAAGTAAGCGATTGTAATCAAATTGTAGTCGTTTTGTCGTTGCATTGATACCGTATTATGTGTTATAATATACCTTGAAGCATTATGACATACCAAAGCGGTATGTTTTACAATAGAAACGAAAGGACACAGCTATGGAGAAGGATTTTGACATCTCGGCAAATACAGGCGGTCTTGACTCTGTGCTTTCCGCAGGCTCAGCTTCGCAGCAGGAGCGGCAGAAAAAAGCGCAGATGATGGCCCGGCAGATAGCTATGAATATGGGCGATGACGATGACGACTATGTGCCGCAAAGCTCAAAGCAGGCGGAAGAACCCACAAGGGAGCGAACGCTGGCGCAGCGACCCGTAAGGGCATCTTCGCAGGGGGCGAGACCCAAGAGCGGCAGCAGCGCAAACCGTTCAAGGTCTGCATCACAAAGCCGCAGCAGTTCAAACAGAAACTATTCGGGCAGCAGAAAGAGCAGCGGCAAAAAGCGCAGAAGGAAGAAGAAGTCATCGGGCGCAGGCGCTACTATAGGCTTTCTGCTGGGATTTATCGTTGTTTTGCTGGGCGTTGGTTACTTTATAGGGCTGATACTCACAAACGGCACGTTTTTGCCCAACACAACGATAAACGGCGTTGACGTCAGCAAGATGACTCTCGCGGAGGCGACCGAGCTTCTGAAACCCGAGGAAGTGCCGGGGCTTGTTCTTACAAAGAAAGACGGCACTGCGATAACTATAAGCGCAAGCGAGTTTGACTACAAAGACGACACCGAACAGCAGGTGCAGAGGATATACTCGGATATTGACCGCAAGATGTGGTTCAAGTCGCTGTTTTCAACGTTTGACTATAGATTCAAGGCGAACGTTACGTATGATGAATCAAAGCTCACGCAGGCGCTTGACAAGATAGTGTGGGGCGTTACTGAGCCTAAGAATGCATATATAGCGCATACCGAAGAAGGCTTTATAATAGTTGATGCCACCGAGGGCGACACGCTCGATTACAGCAAGCTCAAACCGTTTATACTCGATAAAGTGCATAACGATATATTCAATATAAATATTGCCGACTGCGACTGCTTCTACAAGGCGGAAATTCAGGCGGAGGATCTTGAGGATCAGCTGGCGTTCTACCAGAAGCTCGGCGATTTTACCGTAACTATAGACTTCGACTATACAAAAGAGCTGCTTACCCTTGAAGATTACAGCACTTGGATGAAGTTCAGCGAGGACGGCACATCTTACACGGTAAACAAAGATGAGGTAGCGCAGTATGTGGGTCATCTTGCGGATATTTATGATACCTACGGCACCGCGAGGGATTTCCACGCGACCTTGCAGGGCGATATAACGGTAGACCAGGGCGCGCAGGGCACCTACGGCTGGAAGATGGATCAGGCAAAGACCACCGACGAGCTTATTAAAGCGCTTGAAGCAGGCGAGAGCGTGACTCTCGATCCGATATATGAATCACGCTACGATAAAGAAGGCTATGCGTATTTCACCTATGCAGGACTTGAAAGCGCGCGCTCGGCAGAGTCTGATATAGGCGATACCTACATCGAGGTAGACCTTACCGCGCAGCATATGTGGTATTATCAGAACGGCGAAGTGCTGTTCGAGACCGACCAGATAGTTTCGGGTCTGTATTCTGAGCCGAAAAGAGTTACACCCGAGGGCGTTTACGAGATACTTGAAAAGCAAAGCCCTTACAAAATGTCGGGCGACGGCTATACCAACGTTCCGTGTACCTACTGGATGAGAGCATCGTATGAGGGCATAGGCTTCCACGACCTGAGCAGATATTCATACGGCGGAAAGGTTTATCTGACAGACGGTTCGCACGGCTGCATAAACATGAAGTATGCCGAAGCGCAGAAGCTTTACAGCCTTGTTGCAGTGGGCACGCCGGTGGTAATGTACTACTAATTGCTCAGAGGTTTACAATTGAACAACACAAAAGCGATCCGGCTAAAATCGGGTCGCTTTTTTGTTTTTTGTGGATACGCGCATGGTGTTCGCAGAGTATATCACTATACGAAAGATAATAATTATCAGCAAATAATTGAGCAAAACCAGTTGTTCGCAATATTTCTGACCAGTAATATTATTTTTATATTTGTTAAAAAGCGGCTGAAATAAATATCATGCCCTGCACACTCTTTGGAAGGAGTGACCATTTTTTTGACTGCAAAAGGCATAAAAAGAGTTATGTTTTCGGCAAACACAACTTCGTTGACAATATTTACATTTGTAATTAAACAATTATATACATTTCTATATATATTAAACAGCCGTCACAATAAAATATCGGGAAATAATATTAAATTTCTACTTGATTTTTGTTTCGTATAGTGATATAATAAAAGAAAGTATGCTATCTTGTCGAAAGAATGTATTTTGCAGGGTAATTGCATAAAAGTCCGATGCGCTGCCGCACAGACCTGCGCAGGGAGCGCGGACTCAATATCATTAAGAGGGTGCATTCATGAAGCTGTTACTGTTGGATAAAGACGTCGGTTACTTAAAGCGCGTTAAACTTTACTTGGAAAAGAAACATTCCGATATACAGATAAAAATATACGACAGTCAGGAGTCTGCAACAGCAGCCATTTCTGATGAGAGATTTGACGTTGTGCTGTTCGACAGCGCTTTTGCATCTGAGGACATAGGCGCATATGAACTTGCAGGTGATGCTGCCTTTGCGTATATTTCGGGAACAAATGAAGTGATTGATAATAAAGACACTATCTTCAAGTATTGTACTGTTTCGGAAATGTACTCAAAGATATGCTCTTTATATGAAAAGAAGAAGAACAGGATAATCAAGTCGCACAATGAAGATGATCAGCAGGAAAAAGACATTGAGGTTATAACATTTTTGCCGGTTCACGGCGGAGCAGGCAGTTCAACAATGGCGTCTGCGTGCGCTATATCTCTGGCAGATGAACACGAAGTGCTTTACATAGACCTTGAACAGAGACCTACAGATTCGGTGCTGTTTGACAACGGGTGCAGCAAAGGTATTACCGATATAGTTGCGCTTATGAAAACCAAGTATTCTGATGCCGCATTGTATAATCTGCTCAGCGAGGCAATACAGAAAGATCGCAAGCAGAGCTTTGGCAGGGTATCATATATCAAGGGCTTCACCAACATTATGGAAGGCGCCTCGATGACACCTCAGTGCATTACAACGCTGATAGATGTTATAAGAAGCAAATTCAGCTTCAGGTATGTGGTAATAGATGCCGATTTTATAGTAGGTCCACTGCTGAAAGCTGTGATACTTTCTTCGGACAAGCTGATATTTGTATCTTCCGGCTCAGATATTTCAAATCTGAAGCTGGAGGGCATACACAGGTATCTCGATGTGCTTTCGAGAGAAGCAGAGAATATGCCGCGTAAATATATACTGTTTAATCAGTATTACGGCGTTGAAAACGAGCAGACGGTCGTGCGCGATATGGAAGTTATCGCACGGCTGGGAAGATACCGCACCGATGATAAGTCACGCATAACCACTCAGCAGATAATAGATGAGGTAACAAATAAAAATGTATTCGCACGGCTGAGGGCAAAGCCGGCGATGCTTGGAAATTAGCCGAAAATTTTGCGCGGGAGTCAGATATATGCAAAAGATAAACAAGCATGAAGTAATAGATGAGATAGTTAATAAGATATGTGGTATGATAGGCGACGATACGACCGGCGGTGAGGCATATGACGATAACGCTCTGGGGTTTGGGGCGGTAATGAGCAAGACTGACGAAACTCGCAAACACCGCGACGCCGATGATGAGACATACCGCCGCTATATATGGGATATGCTCAACTCGCTTCTCAATGAAAGCAGCGACTATATTGCTTCAAACGGCGAGACGGTATATATCAGCCCTGATGACAAAGCTGTTATAGTTGAACGGGTATTCGGCAATTTTCGCGGTCTGGGACTATTAGAACCGATACTTATAGATGATAACATAACCGAAATAATGATAAACGGCCCCGACAATATTTTTATTGAAAAGGACGGCAATGTAATGCGGCTGGATCAGCGCTTTGGTAGCACTACCGAAGAAGGTACGAAGCAGCTGAGGAAAATAATATACCGCATAGTTTACGAATGCGGAAGAGAAGTCAATGAGTCAAACCCGATAGTTGACGCAAGGCTTAAAGACGGTTCAAGAGTAAACATCGTTTTGAGACCTATAGCGCTTAAAGGCGACACGGTAACCATACGTAAATTTTCAAAAAAGCCGATGAGCATTGAAAAGCTGATATCATACGGCTCTATAACAAACGATATAGCCATGAAGCTGAAAAAGCTTGTCGCGGCAAAATACAACATATTTATAAGCGGCGGTACAGGCAGCGGCAAGACAACGTTTCTGAACGCGCTTTCAAACTACATACCGTTTGACGAGCGTGTTATAACGATAGAGGACTCGGCAGAATTGCAGATTACGGGTCTGGACAATCTTGTAAGTCTGGAAACGAAGCAGGCAAACGCGGAGGGCAAGGGCGCTATCACAATAAAAGATCTTATAAAGTCCTCGCTGAGAATGAGACCCGAAAGGATAGTTGTAGGCGAGGTGCGCGGTGAAGAAGCGCTGGATATGCTTCAGGCGATGAATACCGGTCATGACGGTTCGCTCTCTACCGGTCACGCAAACTCTGCGAAGGATATGCTCACGAGGCTGGAGACAATGGTGCTTCAGGGAGCCTCGGGACTGCCGCTGGACGCGGTGCGCAGGCAGATAGGCTCTGCACTGGATCTGATAGTGCACCTTTCAAGAATGAGGGATCATTCGCGAAAGGTAGTTGAGATAACCGAGGTGCTGGGATATGAAAAAGGCGAGATAGTCTTAAATCCTCTGTATGTTTTTAAAGAAGATGAAAATTCTACGCCGGAACACGTTTCAGGCAAGCTGGTAAGAACAGAAAACCCCATGCACAACAAGGAAAAGATGAGGTTGGCAGGCGTTTCTGATGATTTTTGATATGAGGTCGTGCGTATGAAAAAAACAAAAGAAAAGATCAAAAAGGAAAAAACAAGCAGAAAAAAGAAGTTGGTCGAGAACAAGGGCATAACGGGCGCAGGCACCGATTATACCGTATACATACTGACTTTTCCGCAGAAGATGTTTGCGGTGCTGTGCGGCTTTGTTATAGGTTTCGGCGCAAGCTACATATATTATGAAAATATGATACTGGCGGTCATAGTGGGACTTGCAGCCGCTTATAAGGCTATCTCGATATACAGAAACATGAAGCAGGACAAGCGTTCAAAGGCTCTCAGGCTGCAATTCCGCGATATGCTGGAGTCTCTCAGCAGCGCATATACCGTAGGAATGACTGAAAAAAGAGCGTTTGAGGCGGCATACGAATCTATGAAGTTAGAGCATGGAGAGAACTCGTATATTGCGCAGGAGCTGGAGCTTATATGCAATGCATATAATCGGAATCTTGAAATACGTACTATGCTCAACGATTTTGCGCAGAGAAGCGGTCTGGACGACGTGCAAAGTTTTGCAAGCGTATTTTACGTGTCTGCCGAGCTGGGCGGAAACATAGCAAAAGTAATACGCGAGACGAGAGATATAATAGGCGATAAAATAGAGACCGAACTGGAAATACAAACTATGGTGGCAGGTCAGAAAAATCAGCTGAATATTCTTGCTGTTATGCCGCTTGTAATGTCTGTGTTCACAAAAACTTTCGGCAGCGCGGGCGGCGCGCTTGCAATAACGGTCAAGACTGTTGCCCTGCTTATGTTTGTGTTTGCATATTGGCTGGGTACGCGCATAGTGGATATCAAGGTCTGACGGGGGTGTTTTTCAATGTATGGACTTATGCTCATATGTGCCGCTTTGGCAACGATATTATGCGTGATATGGCTGTATCTGTATATTAAATTCAAAAAGCAGTATTCGGGAATGCTGGACGGCGTGGATTCAAAGATATTTGCATTTAAGCAAATATACTTTTTGGGCTTTGGCGTAATAGAGATATATGAACATATCAAAAGATACAAGATAACAGCCAACGCAAAGGCTGTTAAGAAGATGAAAGAGCTTGCAGAGGTGTTCGGCAGACCTAATGCGGAACTTTATTACTATATAAGCGCTGCGGCAACTATATCGCTCGTGCTCACCTTTGTTCCGCTGGGGCTTATGATGGTATGCCTTGTGCAGTCTGCGACGGGCGTGCTGCTGGGAGCGCTGATACCGATCGCTGTTATAAACGGTCTGAGGACAAGCATAATTACGGCTATAAAAGACAAGAAGGATTCTATACTCAGCGAATTTCCCAGAATGGTATCAAAACTTACTCTTCTTGTCAATGCCGGAATGCTTGTAAGAAGAGCATGGGATGAAGTCGCGAAGTCCAACTATGAGAATGCTTTGTATGAAGAAATGAGAAATACTTCAAAGGATATCCAGGAGGGAATGTCTATAAAAGACGCAATGGATTCTTTTGCCGACAGATGCGGTCTTAAAGAAATAAGAAAATTTGCTTCGATATATGTACAGGCGGTAAACAGGGGAGCATCGGAGTCGATAGCCTCGATGAAGGCTATGGCTGATGATGCGTGGGAACAGAAAAAGCAGATATCAAAGCAAAAAGGCGAGATAGCCTCTCAGAAACTGCTTGTGCCGAACCTTATAATGTTTTTCGGTATCATAATAGTTGTTCTTGTGCCAATGATAGCTTCTATAATGGGAAGCTTTTAAATATACGGAGAAAGGTGGTGGGACGTTATGTTGGATAGAATATCAGTAGCTCTTTACTGTGCGTATTCAAATGTAAAGATCAAATTCATGAAACTTGCCAAAGAAGAATCGGGCAGCATGATGGAGACAGTTATACTTATCCTTATTGCCGTAATTTTAGCCGGACTTATAATTAACTTTCTGACAAAAGACGGTTTTGAACTTTCTGACGGCTCAACAGGTGGACTGCTTCAGTTTTTATTTGATAAGATCAAGACTTCGATCAACGAACTATTCGCTTAGCGCGCAGAAAAGATCATCTGTCATTTGTTGCTGCTACACCGCAATAGATGGCAGCTCTCAAAGCGGCGGAGGGAAACTTTTGCTGTTTTGAAAGCTGTAGAGCTTATCAATACCAGAGGTGAAACAATGAGAAAGCTGCGAAAATGTTTGAAGGAGGAAAACGGCGCTGCCATGCTTATAGAGGCGGTCGTTATCTATCCTATAGTTTTTCTGGCGATATTTTTTTTGATATATGTCGGTTTGTTTATACTGCAATATATGAGCGTTTCGGCATATGCGCAGAAAGTAGCGCTGCTTGCCTCCAGAGAGGTCGCGTTTCCGGGGTATATATCTTTGGTGAGCGAGGACGTTTATACTACTGCTGCCGTAGAAGCAGACCTTGGCACCGATTCCGACGGAGATCAGGCGACGTCGTTCAAAGGCATGGTAAAGATGAACTTTGACCCAAAAAATGCTCAGGTAAATGCTTATCGCTACTGGGGCGATCCGCTGAGCAGTGAGAGCAAGACTGTGCTGGTGAACATATTGAAAGAAATGGTGGATAAAAATTCGCTTATCGGCGCTGAAGGAGAAGTAACGGCTTCGGTGGAAGCTGAGAATTATTTTGTAACACAATATGTAAAGGTAAGCGTTTCGCAGCCGCTTGCAGGTTTTGCGGTACTCGATTTCTTCGGCATTGAACAGCCGACGGTATCTGCCACTGTGCAGGCATCGGTCAACGATACCGATGAACTGGTGCGCAACGTAGATTTCGCCGCTGATGCGATAAAAGCCATTGCTAAGAAGCTCGGCATAGACGCCGGCAGCATAAAGAAAAAATTCAAAGATGCAAAGAGCTTTTTAGGATTATGATGATTTTTGAGGAGTAGTTTGTGATATGAAGCTTATGAGACTTATGAGAAAATGCAAAGGCTCTATTTCTATATTTCTGTGCCTGATATTACTGCCGATGGTCACATACGCCACGCTTATCATAGATGCGAGCCGGTTGCAGTCTGCCCGTGTTGCGGTTTCAACTGCCGGAGATCTTACTATGAATGCAGCTTTGTCTGAATATGAGCAGGTGCTGGAGGATATGTACGGCATTTTTGCTGTGGCGCAGACAGAAGGAGAACTGAAAGATTCTCTCATGGCATACTATCAGCAGACGATAGAGTCCTCGCTTATCGGCTCGGAAGCTGAAGATGAATATGCGAAGATGCTGTCTGAAGAGATAGTGGATATGGTGTTCAGCGAGGAAGGCTTTGATTATGATAATTTTCTGCAAATGAAGCTGGAAGATTTTTCATACGAGCCTGTTCCCGGCACGGAACTTGCAAATCCTGCCATGCTGAAAAGGCAGATAATCGACTACATGAAATATAAAGGACCGCTCTCGGTGGTTTCTACACTTATGCCCAAGCTTGATTTTCTTAAAGATTCTTCAAAGCAGACAGAGGTGCTTACCAAAAAGGTAGAATACACAGAGCAGCTCAATTCGCTGAACGACCCTTGCAGCAAGGCCTACAATGCAATAGTGGGAAGTATCGTTGATAACGAACGCAAAGCGGACGGCTACAATTCTTATGCAGGCAATTATAATAATTTGTTGAAAGACTTCAAGACCTCTGTAACGGCGGCGATCGAAGAGGCGCAGGAAAATTTCAAGTATATGTCGGAATGTGACATTCTGCGTAACAACTGCTTTTTGCTTACTGCTCCGATCACGTTTGAAGGCTTATGGGCTGAAAGCGGCGGACAAGACGAGATAGACAAAATATATGATCCGAACACAAAGCTTTACGAAATGGACAAAAAAGAACTGTATGATCTGCTTGTTTCCGTTTCATCTGCCTATAGCGAGATAATCGCGCTTGACACAGAAAAAAGCGGCGGTCTTTTCAGTGATAATATAGACGAAGTCAGCATATACGAGACTCAGCCGGGCAATGCAGGCAAACTTGACAGCGCTTTTACTGTAGGCATAAGGAGAAGAGAGGGCAACTTATATCCTTCGATTGCCACGATCGGCGAATATGGCAGTTGGATAGCAATTTTAGATGCGCCCGAGAAAGAGAATTCAATTTCTCTTTTTGAACGAAGATTTGATTTTCAGCAGGGATTCGCAGGACATGATCTGGAGCTTCAGAAATTTGTGAAGTGGTATCAAAAGCTGCAAAAGTTCCGCACGATATATGATGATGTTTTTGAAGAGTACGAGATGCGTTGCAGACTGGAAGCAGAGAAAAAGACAGGCAGCGCAGATTCCGACCTGATAGATATTGAGCTTGAAAGTGATGAGAATTATGTTGCGCGCCTGAACAGCAAGAAGATGATAGACACTATTTCGGAAGAGATAAAATTAACCTATTATGACGAGTTTGCCGACTTTCTCAAGAAGCTGAACGACTGCGATATATATAACACAGGCGGTCGCCTCTTTTGTGATGCAGCGACTGAGCTGTTGTTCAGATACCGCGATGCTCTGTACAGTGCCGAAGTAAAACTGGAAACTCTCAATGAGGCGCTCGATACTATAAAAAAGACACTTGGCGAGATAGATAAGACAAAGGAAAGCTGGCAGAAGTCTATAGACTCTCTGAGTTCAAAAAGTTCAACAAGGTCAAGTATGCAAAGCGACTTTGATACTACTACGGAAAGTTTTGACGAGGAAGACGTTACAGCCCTTCAGGAAGCTGCAAACGCAAGAATTTCGCAGATAAAAGCTCTGATAGAGCAGCTTGAAACTGTAAAATACCTTGATGCAACCGTTATTCTCGGCTTCGGTCATATCAATTATATGGACAGCCCATATTATGAACAGTATGTATTAAGCAACAAGTCTGACCCGGCAAACACCGCTGCGGCTGCTGCTTCTCATGCGGACGAAATGATAGCGAACTATTTTACGCAGCAAGTAATGCCGGGCTCTTTTGTCGCGCTGGATCTGATAGACGGTCAGAAACCGAACGGCGAGTATGACGATAGTGAAAGATTCTTCCTGACTTTGAAGAGCATATGCGAGCCCGAACAGGGCAAAGAGCTCAGCGAGGAAGATAAGGAATGCTATGAAAACGCGATGGAGTATGCCAAAGTAGATGACAAGGACGGCAGACCCGTGCAGAAAGGCGACGATGACGCTTCCGGTTCGTCGGGAGGCTCGGGGCAGCAGGGAACCGTATCGGTAGACATCGGCGGAGTATTGCAGGAAATACAGGATTATATGAAAGATCCGTATAATGACAAGGACAAAGATGACGGCGGCTCGAAAGATAAATCGGACGATGATGATAAGGAAGAAAATTACAGCGTATCTGCGCCCGATATCAAAGATGACGGAAAAGTAGAGGGACAACCCAGCAATTCGCTGAAAAATGCTACGAGCCTGCTCAGCAAGCTTTCTGATATAGGCAGAACGGTAAGGGATAATGTATATCTCGAAGAGTATTTTACAGAAATGTTCACCTGCCAGACCGATGCCAAGCTAAAGCCGGGCGAACTGATACTGCTCAGCGGATATACTAACGATGATCCCGACGAGGCTTACAGAGTTGTAAATACAAATACCGACTGGTACGGCAACGAGGTAGAATACATACTTTGGGGCGATGCCACGCTGAAAAACAACAGGGTCAAGACCGAAGCGCTTATATATACTATCCGTTTTGCTCTGAACGCTGTATATGCATTTACGGCATCTGATATTCAGGCGTTTGCTTTTGAAGCGGCATCGGCGATAGCAGGTTGGACTGTTGTTGGCGTGCCGATAGTTCAGGCTTGCATAACCATTGCGCTTGCGCTGGCAGAGAGCGCGCTTGACTTGCAGGCTCTGAAGGACGGAAAAGATGTTCCGATATATAAAAGCACTACGACTTTCCAGTGTTCTCCTACCCAGGCATTAAAAACTCTTGTCAGCGGCGCGGTTGAAAAGGCAGCAGAAGCGGTCAGCAATGAACTGGATAAAAAATTAGACGAAATAGCCGATAAGGCATACAAAACTATCGGCGATGCTATGGGCGATATAACGAATTATGTCAATAATTTTATAGATGAGCAGGCAGACGGCGTCAAGACGGCTATAAAGCAGCAGTTTGTGGCTCCGGTAATAAACAGTATAACTCCGCTGCTGTCAGAAGTGCAGAATGCGTCAAGCAATGCGGATAAGCTTATTTCCGACACTGTAGATACTACCTTTGCAACGATAGAAAGCAATATCAACAGCATAAACGACGGCACTACAAAGGAGCTTATCCAGCAGTTTTATGAAAGATTCAAAAGCGAGATAAAGTCTGAACTGACGGACAAGATACATGATTATTTATCCAAGGTAAGCGATCAAGCAAGCACGGACAGCCTGAACGCGGCGATATCGGGTGTAATAGACAGCAAGATCGACGATTTTTCAGGTGATATACAACATAAAATGGAAGAATACAAAGATAACATTATGGAAAAGGTAAAAGCCGCCGGCGACAAGCCTATAGGAGATCTGAAAAGCTTCATGCATGAAAGGATAAATGATTTTGCAGGCGATCTGAGCGGAAAGATCAATGATTCTTTTTCGGGAATTGATTCAAAGCAGCTGGATACAACTTCTGCATCGCAGAGTTTTACTTTGAATTATAAAGAGTACTGCAAGATATTTGTTCTGATAAGTATTGGGCGCAACGAAACAGCCATGCTGCAAAGAGCGGGCGCGCTTATGCAGGTGAATGTTCAGAATGCCGTACACGATGCTAACCCTGACTTTAAACTGACATCTGCCAACACCATGGTTTCGGTGTCGGCAGACGTAAAGCTTGGCACTCTTATGCCGTGGGCGGTATCAGATGAAGAAAATGATGCCGCAGCCGATTCCGGTCTTTCTCTGGATTTTTCTGATCTGGGCGATAACAGCATAAGCATACATTACAACGGAATGTTCGGATACTAAAATAAAACGGGGAATAGTATGAAGGTCAAAAATCAGAATGAAAAGGGCGCTCTGGCAATAGAAGCGGTATTGGGTCTTACGATCTTTATGCTGGTCATACTGGCGCTGATGTTTATGGCGCTTATTATACGCGTTCAGGCATCGGTACAGTATGCTCTGGGGCAGACCGCAAAAGAGATCTCGGGCTATTATTATCTTATAGACAAGCTGGGTCTTGCCTCTGTATCGTCCGGCAACTCTTCGTCTGCCGAAGCTAAGCTTGGCGATCTCAATGATACCATAGGCTATGTTCTTGAGTTTTCGGGCGATGCGGCAGATACCATAAGCAATTTTGACATTTCGGCTGACATGACCGACTGGGACGCGCTGAAAAACGGCGCTGATGATATAGAAAGGCTGCGCGCCGAGGCGCAAAAAATAAATTCATCGCTCGAAGCTTTGAGTTCTCATGACCCTATGGAGCAGTTTCAGGCGGTAATAGCAGTATTCGGGCGGTCGTTTATAAACAGGAATCTGTCCTGCCTGATAAGCGGAACGGTCTGCCAGAACCTTATGCCCAAGTATCTCACATCGGGAGATATAGATGAATTTTACGAAAAAATGGGTATAGAGGATATGGATCTTTCAAAGTCGCAGCTTTTAATGGATGGGCGCTCTGTCAAGCTGGTGGCGCAGTACACTATCAATACAAAGGCGCTGACTTTCGGAATGATAGATACCGAACTTAAGTTCAGACAGGTAGTCACAACAGCGGCGTGGGTAACGCCCAACGGCGATACTATAACAGGTCTTGCGGATATAAAACCGAAGTTCCCTGAAAATGATGTCAAAGGTAACGATGAAGATGATACCGATAGTTAAGTGCTGTACTATAATAATTATGTCTGTAGTATTGACGGCGGCTGCTGTATTGTTCAGGTGGTCGTATATGGGCAGAGAAAAAGCGGCGGTCAGCGAGATACTGAAAAAGCAGAAAAAACAGCTCGTGTTCTTTGCGGCGGCATATATGATAACAGCCGTGCTTGCTTTGATATTCTACAGAAGGAAAGATATGAGCTTCTTTTCTATGGCGCAGAAGCTTATATTGTGGGACGCTTTGGTATTGACGGCTGTTATAGATAAGCAGATAAAGAAGATACCGAACAAAGTTCTTTTGTTTCTGCTAATTGTAAGAGCGGCAGGAATATTGACTGAAGCTATGCGGTATGGCGCATCGCTGACAAATATGCTGCTCTTTTCGCTGCTGGGAATGGTTATCGGCGGTCTGATACCGCTGGTGGCAATGCTTCTTTCGGGCGGCGGAGTAGGCGCAGGCGATATGAAGCTGTATGCCGTAACGGGGGCGTTCCTCGGTCTGTCGGGCATATTGCAGACTATGATGTTCTCGCTGTTTTTAGCGGCAGTGGTCAGCCTGGTGATGCTTATATGCAAAAAGGCGAAAATGAAGTCCACACTGCCTATGGCGCCGTTTATTTTTGCAGGAATCAGTATATATTATATTCTTATATAGATCTGGAGTGATGTTATGAACAAGCATATGCCGATACTTATACTATCTGCGCTGATGATCATGCTGGTGCTCTCTTGGCAAAGCGTTCTGAATTACAACGGCAAGATGACTCAGGAATATGAAAAACATATTGCGGCAGCAGAAAAATATGAGAGCAAGAAGATTTATATCGATGCTATCACAGAATATAAAGCGGCACAAAAAATAAAGCCCGAATATGATATTCAGATGAAGATAGCAGACCTATATATGAAACAGAATGACATATCTTCATATATAGGCGCCTGCCGCGAGGCTGTGAAAATCGATAAGAGCAAGCCGGAGCCGTATCTGATAATTGCTGATTATTATATTGAGAAAACAAACTATACAGAAGCTTACTCGATCCTGAAGCAAGGGAAAAACGCTATAGGTGAAAACGGCGATATTTCCGAACGTATGCTGTTTCTGCTCAGCCGGTATAATGAAGCGGCGTATAGTTATGATACGTTCCTGCCGTGGCATATGGCTGAAAAAAACGCGGGATTTGCAAAGGTCTCTGTTGGCGGTCTTTACGGTCTGGCGAATCTGGAAAACAAGATAGCATATCAATGCGAGTATGAGGACATCGGCTTACCTATGAATAATGTTATACCCGTGAAGAAAGACGGAGAGTATTATTATATTGACAAACAAGGCAACAGAAAGCTCGTTACCGACGAGCCTGCCGAATATCTTGGCTCTTTCAGCGGAAAGTACGCGCCGGCAAAAATAAACGGTGTGTATGGCTATATAGATAAGAAGATGAAAGAGTATAAATTTGAATATGAGTATGCAGGCTGTTTCAGCAACGGCATTGCGGCGGTAAAAAAGAACGGAAAATGGAAGATAATCAATGAACAGTTCAAAGATGTAACAGGCTATGTGTTCGATGACATAAAAATTGACGACTACGGTTTTTGCTCCGAAAATAATGTGTTTTTCGCCCAAAAAGACGGCAGCTATGCTTTGTATAACACCAAAGGAAAGAAGCTGTCGGAGGATCTGGAAGATGTAAAGATATTCGCCTCCGAGCAGCCGGCGGCAGTCAAGAAAAACGGCAAATGGGGATTTATGTCGCTGAAGGGCGAGATGGTAACAGAACCGACTTATGACGATGCGTGTTCCTTCTGCGTGGGTTATGCGCCCGTAAAAACAGGCGGCAAATGGGGCTGCACAGATATGGAAGGGCATATGGTCATAGAAGCGGTGTTTGACGAAATGCAGGCTTTTTCAAAAGGCGGTTATGCTTTGGCGGAAAAAGACGGCGTCAAGGAATTTGTAGTAGTTAAATTATACGAATAGGTGGGTAAGATATGCTAACAAGAGTACAAAGGGGAAACAGTGTATTTGCAGAGCTCGATGTGAGCGGCTCTATGGACGAGATAGATGAACTCAGCCTGCTCATGATAAACAGCAATCAGAATAAAAAGACAGGGCTTGCTCCTATACGCATAGACGAGCTGAACGGCAGATTCGAGAAGATATATTTCGATGTGACCGGAAAGGTCACGCTGAGCGAATATCTTGTAAAGAGGGTATCGCAGGAAGCCTTCAAGCAAATGATACTGCACCTTATTGACACGATAGAAAACTTTGACGAGTATATGATAGATGTAAAACAGGTAGTGCTGGATATAAACAGTGTTTTTATAAATGAAGTTGACCACACTGTAGCGTTTATATGTATACCTACAAAGAGCGATAATTCAATAGGCGATCTTTATGAGTTTTTCAAAGCCATAGTAGATGTCAGCCTTGTTGACGTTTCGGGAAATGATAACAGAGTCAGCTATTTTAATGGGGCATGCAACGTTGTGAGAGACAAAAACGGTTTTTCTTTGCAGAACATGAAAATGCAACTCTTACAGCAGCAGGAGCAGAGAGAAGAAGTCGGCAGCATAGCCGCAGCGCCCAAAGCAGGCAGCGATGCTGCGCCTGAGGGGCAAATGGTTAAGGAAGCGGATACTGTTACAGTGAAAAAAAGAGAGAAAGCAGTCGCACCGATCGTGCCGCAGGCAGAGGACAAGCCCGATGAGCAGGAAAGCAAGAGCTTGTTCGGAAAGCTTTTCAAGAGCGGCGGAAAGAAGAAAAGCACGAGCGACGGTTTTCAGGGCGGCATAGGAAAATACAAAAACGCAGATGCTTTCAGCGCGCCTTCGCAAAAACAGCAAGCTCCCTCTCCTAAGATTGAGATAGTGCAGCAGGTGCAGAAGATACAGCAGCAGCCTAAGCCTGCGCAGGACATGGATCTGGGAACTATAACGTTTCATGACAAAAATAAAGAGAGTTTCCCGTCAGGTGATGCTGTAAATAACGATAATACCGATAATGCTCAGGCGATTTTGGTAAGGCGCCGCGATCAGTCGAGAATAAGCATAAACAAGCCGGTGTTTGCAATAGGGCGTGAAAGAGAAGATCAGGACTACTGTATAAATGATAATTTCGCGGTAGGGCGTATTCACGCGTCTATAATCAAAAAAGCCGACAGATACTATGTTGTTGATCTCAATTCAAAAAATCATACTTTTGTAAACGGAACAAAGTTAGAACCCAATAAGGAACATATGCTGAACAACGGCGACAAGATAGTTTTTGCAAACGAGGAGTTTGATTTCAGGATCGTCTGATATTCGTATGAAACGGCAGGTGGACAGCATTGAGATTTATGGCGGCGCTCTCTACAGATGCAGGCATAGTAAAAAGTACAAATCAGGACAGCAGCCTGCTTATGGAAATGGAGACAAGCATAGGAAGAACTATAGCGGCACTCGTGTGCGATGGCATGGGAGGATTTTCAAAAGGAGAACTTGCCAGCTGCGCGGTGATGCGTTCTTTTCGCCGATGGTTAAATTGTGTTTTTCCGCGCCTGTGTGAAGAAGGGCTGACGGACAGCATAATAAGAAAAGAATGGGAACTGCTGGTCAGAAAATGCAGCGATTCGATATACGCCTACGGCAATTCGCAGGGAATAACGCTCGGCACTACGCTTACAGCTGTTTTGCTTACCGAAGCAAAATATTACATAGTAAATGTCGGCGATACAAGGGCGTACAAAATATCAGACAAGGTGTCAAGGCTTACTAACGATCATTCGGTGGTGGCAAGAGAGGTATCTCTGGGAAGGCTGACTGAGCAAGAGGCTGAGCATGACCCCCGAAGGAATCAGCTTTTGCAGTGCATAGGCGATGGCGTTTTGCCGACAGCTGATATTTTTATCGGAGAGGTAGAAAAGAATGTTGTATATATGCTGTGCAGCGATGGATTCAGGCATGAAATATCAGATGATGAGATGTTTATGTATCTTAACCCTTACGCATTTGCAAGCGAGGAGATATTGAAAAATAATCTCGATCATCTTATAAATATCAATAAAGAAAGAAACGAGCAGGACAATATAACTGTCGCTGCGATAAAGACGTGTTGAGGGCAAGTTATGGAATACCTGATAACAGGCGCTTTGGTATTTGCGCTTGCGGCGCTTACAGCCGTTATTATAAGAATACGGAAGAATGCCGACGATGCGAACGAAGCTGCGCTTGATAAAGAGAATATCGCAAATGCCGTCAGACGTGTGATGGAGAAAGATAAGGAATATTCATCTACGCCCGAGCAAGCGACCGAAGAGATCGTCAGCGGCAAGAGAGCCTATGACTTCAGGGTAATAAGAGAGATAATGTATACAGATTGTACAGAAACGATAGACGGTATCAGGACGGTGATATTATATGATAACATATAAGATATTTACCGATAAAGGCGGCCGCGATGTTAACGAGGACAGCGCAGGCGCTGCTGTGAGCGATGCAGGCGTATGTTTTGTTTTGTGTGATGGGCTCGGTGGTCACGGAAAAGGCGAGGTAGCTTCTTACATTGTGGTCGAAAGCATAAAAAGCGACTTTGCCGTTTGCAGCGATCCCGATAATTTTTTGCCGTATGCATTTGAAAATGCTCAGAAACGCCTTATGGAGGAGCAGAAAAAACAGGGAGCCGTTATGGAGATGAAAACAACGGCGGTGGTTCTGCTGATATATAACGGTATGTATCGTTACGGGCATATAGGCGATTCAAGACTGTATGTAATGAACGAAAAAAAGATATTGCAGAGAACTATGGATCACAGCGTGCCGCAATTGCTGTGTATGGCAGGAGAAATAAAGGAAAAGCAGATAAGGCATCACCCCGACCGAAACCGCCTTTTGAGGGTAATGGGAATAGAGTGGGAAACAGGCAAGTATGAGATATCACAGGCAGAGCAGCTGAAAGGCAATGAAAGATTTCTGCTTTGTTCAGACGGCTTCTGGGAACTGATAGTGGAAAAAGACATGGTAAAGACTTTGAAGAAGTCGGCTGATGTTGACGAGTGGGTCGGTACTATGGCTCAGAAAGTAAAGGAAAACGGCAGGGGTAAGGACATGGATAACTTTACAGCGATCGGCGTCATGTTATCCTGAGGCGGCAGCAATGCCATTGCATATTTGAAATATCGGCACAGGAGGCGTGCCTTTATGAAAGGGCATGATCAATGATATGGAGTTTGAAAGCAGATCTTTTATAGGCAGCCGCGCTGAGCAGCAGGATCATTACAATGTAATGCAAGACCAAAAAGGGTTGTTTGCGGTGCTGTGCGACGGCATGGGAGGGCGAAAAAACGGTTCTTTGGCGGCGCAGAGCGCGGTAGATATATTTTCGGCTGCTTATATGCGCAGAAATACAGATGTAGATCCGAAATTTCTTCTGACGACCGCCGAAAGAGCTGATCGCTATATTGCAACAGGCATTGAGGACAAGAGCGGCTGTACGGTAATATGCGCCTATATAGATGACGACAGGAAACTTATGTGGGTGTCGGTAGGAGACAGCAGGCTGTATGTTTTCAGAAACGGCAGACTGCGGCAGGTCACAAAAGACCATAATTATTTTTATCTGCTGAACAAAAAGCTTGAAAATAATGAGATAAACGAAAAAGAATACAAAGCAGCCGGAATGAGAGGAGAAGCCCTGATAAGTTTTTTGGGTATGAACGGTTTTGAACTTGCTGATATAAGTATAAGACCGCTTGCGCTTCTTCAGGGCGATATTGTGCTGCTGACCTCTGACGGTCTTTATAAATTGCTGGGAGATGCAAATATAGAAAGGCTGCTTGCACTGCATCAGGGCGACCTCGGCGTATGCGCCGATTCTGTTATCGGCCGCGTGAAAGCAAGCAACGAGCCTTCGATAGATAATACGTCATTTATTCTTATAAAAATATAGGAGGGTAAATATATGAAACTTGTAAGGTGCGAGGTAAACAGCAGCCACTATTATGATGCTGATAAATATGAAAGCTGTCCGCATTGCAGAGAAAACAGCCTGCCGAAAGCAGAAAGTGCAGGCGAGACGATAAGCTTGTCCGACCTGAGAGATTCGGATAATGCAGGAAACGAGACTGTGGCTTTGCAAGACAGCGAGAATTCGCTCAGCAAGCAGATCGCAAGTTCTTCCGCATCGGGAAATGTAGATGAAATAAAGACAATGTCATATTACGATTTCGGGCAGGAACAAGAGCCTGTGGTAGGGTGGCTTACCGCTGTAAATACTGCGGCAAAGGGTATAAGCTTTTCTCTTAAAGTCGGCAAGAACAATATAGGAAGATCAGGCTCGGGGCACGCTGTCGATGTGGATCTTAACAAAGATGCCACTGTTTCCAGAGGCACGCAGGCTACTATAATATACGAGCCGAAGAAACGTCAGTTTTTGCTTCAGCCTGCAAACGGCAGCACTTTGGTATATCTAAACGATGATCTGCTTATGAATTATACGCAGATAAATGCGTATGACCGGATAACAGTAGGCGAAACAGAGCTTATTTTTATACCGCTGTGCTCGGATAAATTCTCATGGGAAAACATGGATAAAGGGGAATGATAATGTTTTTGTGCAATAATTGTTTCAGCAAGTTCGATACTCCGTTTGAGGCTTGTCCGTCATGCGGATATAAAGAGGGAGACGCGCCTGAGCAGCTGTATCATTTATATCCCGGTACGAAGCTGCATGACAGATACATAATAGGGCAGGTTCTGGGATTTGGCGGATTTGGCATAACCTATAAGGCATATGATACACAGCTTGAGATAATTGCAGCTATAAAAGAGTATTATCCCAGCGGCATAGTCTCGCGCGAGCCGAAAGACCCGAAGGTGAACATATATAACAAGGCGCGCCGGAAGGAGTATCTTCACGGAAAAGAGGGATTTCTTGACGAGGCAAGGAACATGGCAAAGTTCAGCTCCGAGCCTGACATTATAAATGTGCTGGAGTATTTTGAAGAAAACAATACCGCATATATCGTAATGGAATTTCTTGACGGTATAACGCTTTCAAGGTTTATTAGTGAGAACGGCGGCGCGGTAGATGTTGATACGGCTATACAGATAAGCGAGACCGTTTGCAATGCCTTGATAAAAATACATAAAGAAGGAATAATACACCGCGATGTAAGCCCGAAAAATATATTTCTCTGCCTGAACGGTCATATAAAGCTGATAGATTTCGGCGCGGCAAGATTTTCGCAGAGCGAGAACAAGGAAATGACTATTGTTCTCACGCCCGGATTTGCTCCTCCCGAGCAGTATGAGAAGGTCAACAAGCAAGGCCCGTGGACGGATATATACGCTTTGGGCGCAACGATGTACTATATTCTTACCGGTGTCAGACCGGTGGAATCAACAAATCGCACGGTATGTGACGACCTGCTTTATCCGCATGAAATAAATGCCGATATTCCCGAGAATATGAGCAACACGGTAATGAAGGCAATGGCGATGGATATCCACATGAGGTTTGACAACGTTAAAGACCTTTTGGAAGCGCTGAAACAAAATAAAAAAGTCCTGCCTGTCGCGGTCGAGAAGAAAAGAAAAAAGCGCAAACGCACAGCAGGCTTAGGCTTGGCATCGCTCATGCTTGTCGGCGGCACTTTTGCAGGATTGTATATGTGGAACAAGGAAAAAGCGGAAGAAACACTGCCTGACTGTGAACTGACATTATGGTACTGCAAAAGCGGCGATCAGCAGCTTGACGATGCAGAGCTTGCGGCGTACACTGATATAGTTGAGGATTTCAATGCAAGCTTTCCGAATGTGAAAGTGAATATCGAGGGATTTGAAGAAAACGAGTATTCCGAAAAGCTGAAAAACAGCTCCGAGCAGCCGAATTTGTATGAGTATACCGATGAGACTGCCGATGCAAAAACGCTTTCGTTAAAAAGCATATACAGCTCAGACGCGGCAAAACAGTGTCCGCTGCTGAAAGACGCCCCCAAATGCTTTGGTGAAAAATACGGGCAGCTGCCGCTTGGATTTGCAGCTCCGGCAGTGTTTGTAAATACCACTTTATCGGAATATGATGAAAGCAGCATTTCAAAAATGCAGGATATGACGGATATTGTTTCGGGAAACGCCGCGCAGATCGTAACAGACAGCGAAATGTTTTCAGAAGTTTTCGGCGATATGTCGGCGTATTATGATGCAAACGGCGCTGAGCAGTTTTTCTCTGAAAACGCTGTGGTATATGCTGCATATACTACCGAATACCTGACAATAAGAGACAGACTCCCTGCGAGGTATAAAATGCTTTTCTGCAATACGGATCCCGTGCCTTGCCGGTATACAAACATATGGAGAGCCTGCGACCTTGACGGCGATGAGAATAAGGCTTCGCTCAGGCTTTTGGAATTTATGCTGAACAATAACGCTCAGGACGAGCTGCATGTTAAGAACACCAGTCAAAGTTTACCGATAAATGATGCCGTGCTGGAAGTGTATGTTTCGGTATATGACGATTTTACGGGATTTTTTGATAATAAAAGTAATTATGTTTTTGTTAAGGAATGATTTATATGAAGATCTGTATGGGATGCATGGAAAAATATGACGATGCAGAGCATATTTGTCCTCATTGCGGATATCTGGAGGGAAGCAAGCCTGAGAGCGCGCAGCATATGGAAGCAGGCAGCGTGCTTGCCGAAAGATATATCGTAGGAAAAGTGCTGGGATACGGAGGATTTGGCGTAACATACATAGGCTGGGACGCCCTTCTTGAAATGAAGATAGCAATAAAAGAGTATCTTCCCAGTGAGTTTTCAACAAGAATGGCAGGCTCGCAGCAAGTAACTGTATACAGCGGCGAAAAGCACGAACAGTTTGAATCCGGCAAGAAGAAATTTACAGAAGAATCGAGAAATCTGGCAAAATTTCATTCGTGCAGCGGTATAGTCAAGGTGTTTGACAGCTTCGAGTGCAATGATACCGCATATTTGATCATGGAGCTGCTGGAGGGCGAAACGCTGGCGGACAAGCTGAAACGGGAAGGAACTATCGAAGAGGACAAGGCTATAGAAATGATGCTGCCTGTCATAGAGTCGTTAAGCGTTGTACACGAGCATGGAATAATACACAGAGATATATCCCCCGACAATATATTCGTTACAAACAGCGGCGAAGTCAAACTAATAGACTTTGGCGCGGCCCGTTATGCGACAACTACCCACAGCCGCAGTCTTACAGTAATAATAAAGCCGGGTTATTCACCCGAGGAACAGTACAGAAGCAGGGGAGATCAGGGCAGTCATACCGATGTGTATGCCGTCGCTGCGGTGTTATATAAGATGATCACCGGCAAAACGCCCCCCGATGCTTTGGAAAGAAGAGCATTCTTTGAAAACAAGAAGAAAGATATACTTGAACCGCCCTCAAAGTATGTTGACGATATAAGCGAAAATCATGAGACGGCATTACTTAATGCGCTGAATGTGC
>CANRPG010000002.1 GCA_947632425.1 uncultured Clostridia bacterium
ACGAGCTTTTCAAAAGCCTCGGTATGGGTGGGAAAATCACAGTCCGCCTCGAATTTTCTGCCGTCGCCCGTTTTTGCGGAAATATGACCGCCGATGCCTATTCTGTCGCAGTTTCCTTTTGCTATAACTTCTTCGTTGGTCATATCAAGAAGCTGATATTTGAGTGATGAACTGCCTGCGTTTACTACAAGTATTTTCATTGTACTTCTCCTTACGTTAATTTGATTTTGTCCTTTGGCAAAGTTTTACTTGACAATGCCCTATCTTTATTATATTATAACATTATGACGAAAATTTCAAGTGTTTTGCGAGAATTTTCTTCAAATATTTTTTAAAAAGGCGGCAAAAGTCATGGCAGTGTGCAGGAAAGTTGCGGCAATAATCGCGGAATATGACCCTTTTCACAACGGGCACAGATACCACATTGACAAAACGCGCGAACACGGTGCGACGGAAATAATTGCGATAATGAGCGGATCTTTCACACAGCGCGGTGATGTAGCACTGCACGACAAGCATTTCAGGGCGCGGCAGGCGGTGCTTGGCGGCGCTGACTTGGTGATAGAGCTGCCATACCCTTTTTGCTGCTCGTGCGCGGAAGTTTTTGCAGGCAGCGCGGTTAGCATTGCTGACCGTCTTGGCGTGGTGGACGAGCTGTCGTTCGGGTGCGAGTGCGGCGATGTGGGTATTTTAGAAAAATGCGCCGAGATCTCGCTGTCTTTGGCAGATGACAAGGACGTTGCGGCACTTGTTTCTTCGGGGTACAGCTACCCGGCGGCGGTATCGGAGATAGTTTTACAAAAGCACGGGAAAGAGGCGGCGGATATTTTCGGGCAGCCGAACAATGTGCTTGCGATAGAATACATAAAGGCACTTAAAAAGCGCGGAAGCAGTATTACGCCGCTTGCTGTTACACGCTTTGGCGCTCCGCATAGTGGAGAGACTTTCTGCGCAGGGATCGCGAGCGGTACGCAGATACGCAAAATGGCTCGCGCAGGGCAGGATACTAAGGGACTCTTGCCTTACACGGGCGAAGAAAGCGCAGTATGCGACATTGAAAGAATAGGCAGTGCGATAATTCTGCGGCTGCTGCAAGTTGTTCAAAGCGGAGAGTACATAAACGTTCCCGACTTTGACTACGAGCTGGCGCAGAGGGTGGCAAAGTTTGCTGCTGCACGAGAATACACCACCTTTGACGGGTTTATAAAAGCTGTAAAGTGCAAAAGCTTTACATACGCAAAGGCGGCACGGGCGTTTGTAAATGCGTATTTGGGTGTTACTTATGAAGATATAAAACGTGAACCGCAAGCGAGAGTGCTGGCATTCAACGAAAAGGGGCAAGGACTTCTGAAAGAGATAAAAGAACGTTCGTACGGAATAGAGGTGTACACATCTCTTTCGCAGCTTAGCGACAAAAGGCTTGCGTTTTTAGACGATATTTCGTGCCGTGCGCTGGCAATGTGCGCAGGTAAAAAATACAAAAGCGAGTTTTGCAGGAAATTTACGGGAGCTATTCTGTAGAGAGCGCGCGTTTCATGAAATCTTCGGTGGAGATGCCGCTGGGGCGGTTATATCTGTTCAAGCAGTAGAGGCACTCGGAGTTGCGCGTGATGAAGTTAGGCTTTTCTTCCACGCCGTAGCTTGCTGTAAAGTGGCAAGCCTTTACATATTCTTTGCTCTCCTCGCTGACAAGACCGTATGGGTATGTATAGACCTGCGGAGTAATGCCGCAGTTTTTCTCCAGACCGTCAATGCTGAGCAGCAGGTCGGAGATGAAAGCGCTGCGGTAGTCCTCGTTGCTTTCGCCTTCTTTTTTCAAAGCGCCGCGGCGCAGACCGAGTTTGTGCATATCGTAGCTATGACTGGCTATTTCTACATAACCGCACTTTGAAAGCAGGCGAATCTGCTCGTAGTTCAGGTAAGAATAGCTTGAATGCTGCTGCTTGCCGTTTTCGTTTTCTGCATAGCTGCCGACTACAGACAGCACTGCTTTTGCGCCGGAGTCGCGAAGGATAGGCTCGACATATGACAGAAAATTATAGCAGCCGTCGTCAAAGGTAAGAATGACGGGCTTTTGCGGCAGGGGCTTGCCGCTGTTTACATATTCAATAAGATCGGCTGTGAGGATAAATTCATAGCCGTTTTCTTTAAGATACCGGATATCTTCGGCGAGGACTTCGGGAGAGAGGACATAGTCGCCCCACTGGGTTTCATCGCGCAGGATGCTATGGTACATAATGACGGGAACAAAAATTTGCTCTACTTTGACTTCGGTGGGGAGTTCTTCTTCTCTGCCAAAGTGCGAAGCTAAAGGTATAGAAAGCAGCACGAGGGCTGTGAGAAGCGATAAGAGAACGCACACTTTACTTACTTTACCTGCTTTTGAGGTTGTAAAACTTTGTTTTAACACATTGAAGCACCGCCTGTTTTTGTTGATATATAACAATATATTGCGCTCGTTTTGTAAAAATACTTCAAAAATCAAAAAACACTATTGAAAAAGTTGTGCAAATATGATAGAATATAAGTGTATGAAATTCATAAAAAACTTCCGAACGATTTCGGGGATTAGGAACGGTGAGATAAATGAAAACTATTCGTGCAAAGATCATGACCTCGATGCTGTGTGTGGCGTTTGTTATCATTATTACAGTGTCAATTATCTTTCTCAGCGCGATAAACAGCTCTACAAAAGCGGTGCTGCAAAACAGTCTGCTGCCGCTGGCTACACAGACCGCTGACAAGATAACCATGATAAAGCAGGACAACAGAGATACCGACGTTGACAAGATACTCAACGGCATTGACGTGAGCGACGGCAACCTGGCTTTTGTTATAAACAACGACGGCACTTTCGCTTACAAGGGCAAGAACACCGCTGACTTCTTCAACGAGGAGAACATAGTAACTGCCAACAAAAAAGAGAATGAATCTATTGCGGAATTTGCCGCGCTGTCTGTAAGCAAACCCAGCGGCTTTGGTATATTTGAATATGAAAAAGAAGAATATGTGGCAGGCTTTGCGGAGCTAAACGGCAGAAATCAAACGATAATAATTGCAGTGCCGACCGATGATTTTTCAAGATACACGGCGGACTCGATGAACACTGTGATAATTGCCTGCGCTATACTGGTAGTTGCTGTTATAGTTTTCACTATACTGTTTGCTAAGACGTTCACGAAGCCTATAACGAGCACTACAAACCGTCTGAGGGCGCTGGCGCAGGGCAACCTTACCGACCCTGTTGACGTTCACTACTCACGCGATGAGTTGGGCGTACTTTCTAAATCTCTGGAAGAGACGATAGTTTCGCTGAGGCAGTATATAAACCTGATAACCGTTGCGCTGACGAACATTTCGGAAGGCAACCTGTGCCACAGAATGGAGGGCACTTTCAAGGGCGATTTCAGCAAGATAAAGAGCACGTTCAACACTATTCTGGAGTCGCTGTCAGACACGTTTGCTTCGATAAACACGGCTGCGGAACAGGTAAACAGCGGCGCTATGCAGGTATCTAACGCGGCACAGGCGCTTTCGCAGGGCTCTACCGAACAGGCAAGCTCTATAGAGCAACTCTCTGCGACGCTTTCAGATGTTGCAAATCAGATAACTTACAACGCTAACGCTGCTAAAGATGCTTACAAGATAGTACACGACAACACCAACTCTATAAACGACTGCAACAATGACATGACTAAGATGCTGACGGCTATGAACGAGATAAACGAGTCGTCGGAGCAGATATCTAAGATAATAAAGGTAATAGATGAGATAGCGTTCCAGACGAATATTCTTGCTCTTAACGCGGCTGTTGAGGCGGCGAGAGAGGGTTCTAAGGGATTCAGCGTTGTTGCGGACGAGGTAAGACGTCTGGCGGCAAAGAGCGCGGAGGCTGCAAAACAGACGGCGTCGCTTATTGAGGAATCCACGGCGGCTGTAAAGCGCGGCTCGGGAATTGCGACTGTTACGGCGGATTCGCTGCACAATATTGTTGAAAATTCGGCGCAGATAAAGAAGCTGGTAAAGGATATTTCGGAAGCTTCGGAGCATCAGTCGGAAGCTGTAGTACAGATAAACGCAGGGGTAGATCAGATCTCTGCTGTAGTAGCGGCGAACACTTCTTCTGCGGTAGGCTCGGCATCTGCAAGCGAGGAGCTTTCGAGCCAGTCGCTGATACTGAAAAACATGATAGCGCGTTTCAAGCTGTCGGACAAACATTCTTCGGGCGGTTCGCAGTATGATTACTATGATGATGCGGATACGGCTGAGGACGGCGGCGATGCGCCTGCGACGTTTATGTCTAAATACGCATACCCGAGCGACGACCCCGACGACGGCGCGATAAAGATTGTTCTTGACGATGAGGACGACAAATACTGATAAACTTTACACATACTAACATACTAAAATACACACAAAGGAGTTGTAACAACTATGAAAAGAAGAATAGGCATACTCACCAGCGGAGGCGACTGCCCGGGACTGAACGCTACCATTCGCGGCGTTGCAAAGGCGTGCTATGAAAAATTCGGCAGCGACGGCATTGAGATCGTTGGTATAAACGACGGTTATTCGGGACTTATCAACAACGAGTGCAAGGAAATGGAGCCTTCGGATTTTTCGGGAATACTTACTATGGGAGGCACTATTTTCGGCACTAAGAGGACTCCTTTCAAGATGATGACGGTGGTTGAAGAGGACAACGTTGACAAGGTAAAGGCGATGAAGGACACCTACAAAAAGCAGAAGCTGGATTGTCTTTTCACGCTGGGCGGAAACGGAACGCACAAGACTTCGAACCTGCTGGCGAGCGAGGGGCTGAATGTTATCGGGCTGCCAAAGACCATTGACAACGATATTTTCGGAACGAGCGTTACGTTTGGTTTTCACACGGCGGTGGATATTGCGACTGATGTTATTGACAGGCTGCACACGACGGCGAACTCTCACGGCAGGATAATGGTAGTTGAGATAATGGGCAACAAGGCAGGCTGGCTGACTTTGTACGCAGGTGTTGCAGGCGGCGCTGACATGATTGTTATACCCGAGATACCGTTTGACATTGACAAGCTGTGCGAGGCTTGCGAAAAGCGCGAAAAGGCAGGCAAGGCGTTCTCAATAATGGCGGTAGCAGAAGGTGCGTTTGACACTGAAGAAGCGAAGATGAAGAAGAAAGAGAGAGCCAAAAAGCGCGTTGAGGCAGGAGAAAAGACGGCATCAGCGAGAATTGCGGCTACGATAGAGGCAAACACCGGAATTGAGACGAGAGTTTGCGTACCGGGACATATGCTGAGAGGCGGAAGTCCGTCGGCTTATGACAGGGTACTGGCGACACAGTTCGGCACACGCGCGGCAGAGCTTTTATTCAAAGAGAAGTTTGGTTACACGGTGGCTATGGTTGACGGCGAGATCACCGAAAACAAGCTGGAGGACATTGCAGGCAAGACAAAGTTTGTTGACAAAGACGATCAGATGGTGCTTGCGGCGCGGCGCATAGGCATTTCGTTTGGTGATTGATATGCAGTTTGATGATCTTTTGAAAAAACGCAGGTGCATACGCTCTTACACGGGTGAGGGCGTTACGAAAGAGCAGGCAATGGAGATCCTCGATGCAGGGATAAGGGCGCCGAACTCATGCAATTATCAGGCGTGGAGGTTTTACGCGACACTTGACAGGGCGCTTATTGCGGAAGTTCACCAAAAGGCGGCAAACATACCGTGGGCAAGCGACATACCATTTCTTGTGGTGATATGCCTTGACAATGAAGTCATGGATAAATTGCAGAAGCAGTTTGGCGAGGAGCGCGGAAAGCTGTTTGCATATCAAGATGCTGCGGGGGCTGCGAACCATATGCTGCTCAAAGCTGCTGACATGGGGCTTGGCGGCTGCTGGATAGGCCCTATTGACGTTGACAAGTGCAGGGAGCATTTTTCTATACCCCTAAACCACACGCCTGCGGCTATAATAACGATCGGCGTACCCAAATACGACAAGGGTGCGAGAGAGCGCAGACCGCTTGAAGAAGTGGTCACGTTTATAGGTGAATGACACGAACAGACAATACGTTACCCCCGGGAACTTGGGTGTTCTCGGGGGTGTTTTGTTCACTTATGCTTCTTGGGTTGTGGCAGCTCATCATACATAGCCTCAAACAGCTCTGCTAAAAGCTCTTTGTTATCAATATTATCGACACGGAGCAGTTTCTTTCTGCCGCCGGCGGTCATTGAATCATATTCGGCATCGGGCAGCAATCTCACTGCTGACGGTGTGGGTCTTACAAGAAGGCGGCCGTCACAGACATAGGCGGCGGTCTTATCATGGTAATATATCAGATATTCGCCCATCATCGGGCGGAATGATATTCCATCGAGAGAGGAAAGCTGCTCGGACAGGAAGCTGAGATATTCTTTAGTTGTTGACATATGGTGTTCATCGGAAATTATTTTATTGCGCTTACGCGCGGCGCAGGAGCGCACAGGTTGCTTGCACTAAGATGTTCTGAAAAAGATCGATTACCTACCCAAAGCACATTTGTCAGAAAATTTGCTGGCAGTATATTCTTCCAGCGGCGTGTGGGGTGGCGTGGAAAGTGGTGGTGGTTGGTGGGTAGGGTGTAAAGTGTGAGGCGTTGAACGCTCTCGCTGAAAAGTTACAGAAGATTACGCGCAAAGTGAGGATAGAGCAGAAAAAAGCCCGTCATACCGCAAGGTATGCGCCGCCGACCGTTTTTGGCGGCGAGGGATTTTTTCGGGGGGTTGAGACTTACGCCGAAAAGACGATAGCTTCAACCGACTGCTGCTAAAGCAACGAAAATTTCTTGCCTCTAATTATCTTGTTTCTGATACCCTCTCAAACGACCTCGGCAGAAAATGCACTGGTAGAATATTCTTCCGGTTGTGTGTGGGGTGGCGTGGAAAGTGGGGGCGGTTGGTGGGTAGGGTGTAAAGTGTGAGGCGTTGAACGCTCTCGCTGAAAAGTTACAGTTTAAGATACGCATTATGTTGGTAAACCTCGCAGAGGATTATTCGACACTTGCGGCGGTAAACCTGTGGCTCCGCAGGCTTGCTGCGTAAGCAGCGAAAACTTTTTGTAACACTATTATTCACAAGTGCGCTATATCACTTATTTTTAGAATGCTCTCTATGAAACTTTTCGACTATTTTATCGCGGTAGAGTATGCCGATGACGGAGAGCGCCAGCACGCAGACCGAGAACACGCCTGCTGCGATATAATTCTCGCTGCGTATACAGCCGCCGACGACCGATGACAGCACCAAGGCAGGCACGCGGGCAGGCATTATTACGAAAAAGAAGTCTTTCTTTGACATTTTTGTTAGCGGCAGCACGAATGTGAGCATATCTTTCGGGAAGCCGGGCACGAGAAACATTATTGCCATTATGGTGACAACTTTGTTTTCGTCATACAGAAATTTGAAACGATGCAGCTTTTTTTCGTCAAGCATAGTTTGCACAAACGAATAGCCCAGCCACTTGACGAGAAAAAACACCACCGTTGAGCCCAGCACTATACCGAGTATTGAAAGCAGTGTACCGAGCACCGAGCCGAACAGCATACCGCTGACTATTTGCAGCGGCGGCAGGACGGGTATTATAACTTGCAGCGCTTGGCAGGCTATAAACAGCAGCACGCCTTTGAGCATATTGTCGTCGACGATGCTTTTGAGGTACTGTCTGCCCTCTTTGGTTTTTATAAACTCAACATAGGGGTAGAGCTTGAACACGAGGTATGTTGAAACTGCGAGGACAAGCACCAGGGTTATCACTCTTACTATGATCCGCCGTTTATATGTTGACGAATTTTTGTCAAGCAGGTACTTATCGTATTCTCCCATTGTTATCCTTTTCTTTCTCTACTTATCTATATGTTTAATGAACTTTTTGCGAAACCACTTCATATAGGCGGTTATTATATTGGTAAGGGCTACGTCGTACACGAGGAACACGACGTTTGCCAGACCAAGCATTATTATCAGCGAATATTTGCCGTATTTGCCGAGCGATTCGGTGAGTTCCTGACTTACGACCAGTATTTTTACAAGCTGATAATACACCACGAGCGCTGCATTGAACAGCACAAATTTTGCCGCCCACTGCCCTGCGCGCGGCTTTATCTTTGTTTCAAATACAGATTTTATTATAGGGTAATAGCCCATGAACGTGATATACAAAAGCCCTGATTCTTTATTCGGCACGATGAAAAACGTCAGCAGTGCGACTGCAACATAAGAAAGCAGCGCCCACCGCAGGTTTATCTCGATAACTATTACTATAAGCAGAATGCCTGCCAGCGCAGGGATAGTATATTCAAGCCCGGGGATAACGGATGCCAGCAGCATGACGACCAGACTCAGCGAGGACACCACGCCGCCGAGGGCTATTTTATAACTTTTCTTTTTCATATTTTACACGCTTTTCTCAGCAGCAGGAAATGAAGTCGCCGCCCATACATTCGCAGCAGCAGTCGGTACAGATAAGCGCTTGACACATATCGCACGGGCCGCAGCCGGGTCTGTCGCTGCCCATATTATAGTGCTGAGAGCCTTCGCCGTTCATATAGCCGCTGCGGCGCTGGTTCATCTGATTCATCGCTGCGCTGTACTCTCTGTTTGAAGGATCCATCGAGCAGGCGCGCGAGAAGTTTGAGTAGGCATCATTCAGCCAGCCTCTTGAATAGGCAACGCTGCCTTTGAGGAAATACCACTCGGCGTTTCTGTTATATTCGGGTATGCCGTTTAAGATATTATCGGCTTCGGAGACATTGCCATTGCGGATAAGCTCGCGGACGTGGTTATAGCTTGCGTTTCCGTATGAGGTACTCTCCCCTGCTGTGCTGCTGCCGCCTCGGCGCATATTCATTATTTGGTCATACGCCTCGTTTATCTCGGACATCTTCTCGTTAGCGAGGTCGCTGAGGGGGTTGTCTGCATAGTTATCGGGGTGATACTTTTTTGCAAGCTCTCTGTAAGCCGCTCTTACCTCATCATCGCTTGCTGAGGGAGAAACTCCCAAAGTTTTGTAAGGATCTGTCATTTTATTTTCCTTTCTGTTTTATGTATATTTTACTTTTCTTCTATAGAAAATCTCTTTTCAAGCACTGCCTCACAGGAGGCTTTGAGCCCCATATACACGATATTATCAAGTATGGGTTTGAAATTTTTTATCTCCAGCTGCACATAATAGTCTGCCAGCGCGGAAAGCGTCATATTCACGCTGTTTATCATATACTCTTTAATTCTGCCGCAGTCGCTCTCGCTGATGCTGCCATGCAGGTCAAGCTCTTTTATAAGAGGGTCATAACTGCCGCGCTTTATGTCGTCATGCAGATCGTCGGCGGCATCGCACAGATACACAAATCTGCCGATAAAATAGCCGAACTTACGCAAGATCTGCTGCTTGTCGCTGTCTTGTGAAAGACCAGAGGCTATGCTTTCCATCATAGAGGCGGATGGCTGTATGGCTTCGTCGATAGACACGCCCTGTTTGCGCTCGGTCTGCTGCTGCAATATCATCTGCTGCTCAATACTTTTGGCAAGATCGGGGTACATACCCTTGGCTTTTTTATAGCCTTTCTTCATAAGCAGCAAAAGCAGCCTTGCTGCTAGCTTTTTTATAATGCCGCCTTTATCGTAGACATCATCGCGCAGTTTATGGTATATAAGTATCTGCGCTGAGGCGGCTGAATACTCATACCCCTCGCCGCAGAAGGCGCAGGGTCTTTTCTTTATCGGGTGCGCGATACATCTGCACGGTTTTACGTCGGGTCGGCAGCCTTTCAAAGAGAGGTCTAAAAGAGCTAAAAATGCAAAGTCGTAGCTTAGCACCATTCTCGGGACAAGCCCATACTGCTTGCCTATATATTTACAAAGACCGCAATACACCGCTTTATACGTTTCATACTCGCAGATGCGCATTTGCGGCTTATACGTTTTTACATATCCAAACAAGCGGCTGCCCCTTTCTATTTAGCAGCAGAAATCCTTATACAAGCCGTCTCTACTGCTATATTGTATCATATCCATGCAAGAAAAATCAACAGATTTAATAATTTTTTAAGATTTTTTACTTTTTAACTTAAGACTTGCCGCTTCGGCTATAAGCTCCTCGGCGTTTTTGATGGTGGTTTCGGTAACGCTCTCGCCGCCCAAGATACGGGCTATCTCGTCTACCCTGCCCTTTTCGTCAAGCACTGTAACGGCTGTAGTTGTTCTGCCGTCTGCGGTGCGCTTATCTATAAGTATATGCTCGTCAGCCTGAACGGCTATCTGCGAAAGGTGCGTAACGCATATTACCTGCCTGTGCGCGGCAAGTTCGCTGAGTTTTATGCCTATTTTCTGAGCCGCTCTGCCGCTTACGCCCGTATCTATCTCGTCAAAAATCATGGTGGGTATGTCGTCACGGTCGGCGATAACACATTTGAGGGCTAGCATTATTCTTGAAAGTTCGCCGCCCGAGGCTATTTTTGCTATGGGTTTTGGCGGTTCGCCTAGATTTGCGCTGATAAGTAGTTCTATGCTGTCCATTCCGCTGACGGTAAGTTTGCCTTTGGTATGCTCAAAACTGAGTGTGACGTTTGGCATATTGAGAAATTCGAGCTCTTTGGCAACGCTTTCACAAAAGCGCTTGGCGGCTTTCTCTCTTATATCTGAAAGCTTGGCGGCTTTTTGAGATACCTCTTTCAGAAGATCGGCACGCTCTTTTTGAAGCTGCTCGATATTGCTTTCGCCGCTTGTGAGTTTCAAAAGCTCGTCGCCCGAAGTTTCGCAAAGCTGTATAAGCCCATTAACATCTGTATTGTACTTTCGTTTTAGCTGTAGTATCTCGTCACGGCGGCGGCTGAGGCGCGCAAACTCGGCAGGGTCTATCTCAACGCTGCCTATAAAGCGCATAAGAAGCGTTGAAATATCGTCAAGCTCTATTCTTACGCTGTCAAGACGCTGCACTATCGGCTCGAGGTCTGAAAATTCTTCCTGAAAAGCGGCAAGTTTTTGTGAAGCATCTGCAACGCTGCTGCTTGCGCCAAAAGACTGCTCATCGCTGCCGTATATTGCGGTCACAACTTCTGACAGCACCTGCGAAAGTTCGCGCGAGCTATCGGCAAGTTCAAAGCGTTTTTCTATATCGGTATCTTCATCGGGCGCAAGCTCCAGCGGCTTTATATCGTTGACAATAGTGGCAAGCTGCGAGGTGCGTGCCTGCTTCTGCTGAGAATCTGCGCTTGCTTTTTTAAGTTCACGCGATACGTTTTGCAGCTGCCGAAATGACTTTTTATAGTCTTCTAAAACGTCTGCATCTGCGGCGAAAATATCTATAAGCTCTAAATGCCGCTCGGCTGAGAGGAGAGAACGGCTGTCGTGCTGACCGTGGATATTCACGAGCATGGGAGCAATATTCTTCAAAAGCGCAACGCTTACGGGGCGTGAATTGAGCCTTGCAACGCTGCCGCCGTCACAGTTTATCTCACGGCTGATGACTATCTGGTCATCGTCGCAATCTATGCCGTTTTCTTTTAAAGCCGCGGAAAGCTGCTCTGTTATACCGTCAAAAACTGCGGTGATAACGGCTTTTTTCTCTCCGCCGCGGACTATATCTTTAGTCATGCGCTGACCGAGCACCGCATTTATGCCGTTTATAAGTATAGACTTGCCTGCGCCCGTTTCGCCCGAAAAGACGTTAAGACCGCCTGCAAGCTGGATCTCAGCCTTTTGAATTACTGCGAGATCTTCGATATAGAGCTCTCTGAGCATGAATACATCTCCTTTCGCTTTAATTAAAACAATACGTCAGTCGGCAAGACCGTCGGCTGTGCCGCTTAAAACATCTGCAAGGCGCGCGGCATCTTCACCGGTCCTTACAAGAACAAAAATGGTATCATCGCCTGCAAGAGTGCCTACGACCTGCGGCAGGGCGGCGGCATCAAGTTTAGCGCAAACCGCCTGCGCCATGCCTGTCTGGCACTTTATTACCACGGTATTTCCTGCATAGTCGAGAGATACCGTCAGTGTTTTCATCAGCGAATAGAGCTCCTCCAGCGGCGAGAGGAGGCGCTTGCTTTGCGGCATAACGCTGTAGCGATACTGCCCCTGACCGCGCAGCACCTTTACAAGTCCCATATCATTTATATCGCGCGAGACGGTAGCCTGCGTTACCTTAAAGCCGAGTTTTTCAAGCTCTGCTTTAAGCCCCTGCTGCGTGTCGATATTTTTCTGCTCTATAAGTTCTTTTATTGCCTGCTGACGCTCTTTTTTCATAGTTTTTTCCTTTCAGGCTCAAACGCCTTTCATGGGTGTCATGAGTTTTTTGCTTATTGAATTGTGGAAGCTGTTGCCCGTTATATCCACAAGTTTTACGCTGCCGACAGCCTTACTTATCTGGACACTGTCGCTCTCTGTTATGTGCATTTCGTCTATGCCGTCAACTGTGAGAATGACCTTGCCGCTGCCCTTTGAAGAAAACGTCACGTTGAGAGATGAGTCGGGCGTGAATATCATCGTTCTTGCAAAAAGCGAGTGTGGGCATATCTGCGTAAATTCTATACACTGCATTTCGGGTTCTATCAGCGGCCCGCCTGCCGAAAGAGAATATGCTGTTGCGCCCGTGGGGGTAGAAAATATAAGTCCGTCGGCACGCAGTGATGAGACCACGGCATCTTCTTTAGTTACACAAAAATCGGCGATCTTGCAGCCCTCGCTTTTCATGAAGACAATATCGTTGAGCGCGGTAAACGTCTTTTTCTCGCCGCCCGAAAAAGTTACATCTGCCTGTATCAGCATTCTTTCGGAAATTCTGTAGCTGCCATTGCAAAGCTCTTCAAGCAGGTGAAGCTCGTCGTGCTCAAGCGTTGCCATAAAGCCCAGCCTGCCGCAGTTAAGACCCAGAATAGCCTTATCATACGCAGAATACCTTTTAGCGTGCTTTAGTATCGTGCCGTCGCCGCCCGAAACCAGAATTATATCGCACTGAGGCAGCAGCTGCTCGGGTTTGCCGAAAACAATGCCATTAAAGAAGCCTTGCAAACTTTCATCTGCAAAAACACTGCACCCGTTAGCGGTGAGTATCTCGCAGGCTTTTTTGGTATATTCAAGGCAGTTTTCTTTTTCAAGATTTGGCGAAAGGTAGACTTTTTTTATCTTTTCATTTTGTTTATTCATAAACGTTCACCTTAACTTTGTTAAGTATATGTTATATACATTTGAGCGTATCAAACGCATTTTTTACTATGTTTTCTATGTCAATAATGTGGGTGTCGGCGGTATCGTCATACACGGCATACAGAAGATACTCAATATTGCCGTCGCCGCCCTTTATAGGCGAAAATGCAGCGCCAACTACCGCACAGCCGCCCTGCACTGCTGCGTTACAAACCTCGTTTATGGCGCGGACGTGGGCTTTTTTATCTTTGACTATGCCGCCCTTGCCCACCGCTTGCCTGCCTGCCTCAAACTGGGGCTTTACAAGCAGCAGCAGTTTCGCGCCTTTTTCAAGAGATGAGAGCATGAAAGGCAGCGCAGTTTTCAGCGATATAAACGAAAGATCGGCGGTCATTATATCTATGCGCTCGTCAAAAAAGCTTTGGCACAGCTGTTTTACATTAGTGCCCTCGATGTTTTTTACTCGCGTATCGCTTCTGAGTTTCTCTGCAAGCTGGTCGTGACCGACATCTACCGCATAGACCTTTTTTGCGCCGCCTTGAAGCATAAGATCTGTAAAACCGCCTGTAGATGCGCCTATATCGGCACAAACCATATCTTGAAAAGAAATATCGAAAACCTTGGCGGCGTGCTCCAGCTTATAACCTGCGCGAGAGGCATACTTCATCTCGCCGCCCATAAGGGTGATAGTATCGTTGTCTGACACCTCAAAAGAGGGTTTTAAAACTTGTCTGCCGTTTACGGAAACGCAGCCGCTTAATATAAGCTCCTTGGCTTTTTGACGGGAGGGGCACAGACCGCGCTGCACCACGGCTATGTCAATTCGCATGGGGTTCGCCGCTTTCTATAAGCGCGGCAATTTTTTCGGCAGAGAGCGAGCAGTCGTCCAAAAGGCTGTCAACATCTGCGTGGGGGAGAAAGCCATTTATGCACGTAGAAACGGTGTTTTTATTCAGCGCGGCTATCCTTTCGGCAACGGAGTTTTCTTTATAGCTCTCTTCAAAAACGTACACTTTTTTGTACTTTTTAACTATCTTTGCGACTTCATCACTAAACGGAAAGACCTTTACTAGCTTTAAAACATCACAGGCTTTGCCTTTTTCTGAAAGAGTTTCAAGGGCTTCAAGAGCGTTGTTATACACTCTGCCATAGGTGACCACAAGCGTTTTGCTGCCGTTTTTGGTATAGGTAAATTCTGTAGAGATTTCGTACTTTCCTGCGCTTTCATAAGGCTCGCCTTTGGGGTATCTTACGGCGCACAGACCTGTATCTTCATTGACGGCTTTTTCAATGCACATCTCCAGTTCCTCGCTGCACGAGGGAGAATAGACGGTTGCCCCGGGCATACATGAAAGCATAGGCACATCGAAAATGCCCTGATGCGTTTCGCCGTCGCCTGCCACCACACCTGCTCTGTCAATACCCAGAACAACGTGCAGACCTGCAATTGAAACATCATGCACGAGCTGGTCGAAACAGCGCTGCGAAAAGGTTGAATATACTGCGAAAACAGGCACTAACCCTGCACTTGCAAGACCTGCGCAGAATGTTACCGCGTGCTCCTCGGCGATGCCGACATCGAAAAAGCGCGAGGGGTATTTGGCGGCGAAATATTGCAGACCCGTGCCGTACTTCATGGCGGCTGTAACGCAACAGATCTTCTTGTTATCCGCGGCAAGCTGACATATTTTCTGACCAAAGCGCAGAGAATAGCTGTCGCTGGTCTCGATATCGGGGTGACCCGTTTCGACCTCGAAAGAGCCTATTGCGTGGTACTCGCCCGAATTTGCCTCGGCAGGCGCATAGCCCTTGCCCTTGACGGTATTTACATGGACGATGACAGGCTTTTTCATAGCCTTTGCCTGTTTCAGCGCGAATTCAAGCTCGGCGATGTTGTGACCGTCAACGGGACCGATATATTCAAAGCCCATATCTTCAAAAATGGTGCTGTGTATAATTGCTTCTTTAATGGCGTTTTTTGAAACACGGATAGTATTCGCCAGCGGTTTGCCGACGATAGGCGTTTTATTGAGGACACTTTCGACCGCGCCTTTGGTTTTTATATAGCTGTCTTTTGTGCGAAGGGTGGACAGATATTTTGCAAAGCCGCCGACATTTTTTGAAATGGACATTTCGTTATGGTTGAGTATGACTATTGTGTTTGTGTCACTTTTTCCTGCATTGTTGAGGCCTTCATAAAACATACCGCCTGTTGCCGCGCCGTCGCCCACCACTGCCACAGCGCAGTGACGTTTATCGCCTGCAAGCCGCATAGCGGTAGAAAAGCCGAGAGCCGCAGAAACAGCCGTTGAGCCGTGACCGCAGACAAAGCAATCGTGCGGAGATTCGCTAGGTCTTGAAAAGCCCGAAATACCGCCCTTTTGCCGCAGCGTTGAAAACTCTTTTAGTCTGCCAGTCAAGATTTTATGAGTATAAGCCTGGTGGCTGACGTCCCAGATAATTTTATCTTTCGGCGAATCAAACACACGGTGAATGGCGACGGTAAGCTCCACTACGCCGAGATTTGAGGCAAGGTGACCGCCGTTTTTTGACACCGTATCTACAAGCAGCCTGCGTATCTGCTCGCAAAGGCTGTCGCACTGCTCGGGCGTGAGTTTTTTCAGCTCGCGCGGGAGATCAAGCTTATACAAGTCTACAGAATTTGTATTGCCCATTTTTACGTCCTCGTTTCAAAGTTAATTGCACCTGTCTATGAGCATTTCGGTAAGAGAGGTAAGAAATTCGTTGTTTTCAAAGTGTGACAAAATTTTTACCGCCTGCTCTGAAAGTTCTCTGCAAAGCTTTTCGGCTTTTTCTACCCCCAGAAGCGTTACAAAGGTGGATTTATTCTGCTCTTTATCGCTGCCTATCGGCTTGCCTAGTTCTTCAAACGTACCCGTGACATCTAAAATATCGTCGCGTATCTGAAAGGCAAGACCGAGTTTGTCGGCATATTCTTTCGCAAGCGAAATGGTTTGGTCATCTGCGTTTGCTAAAATACAGCCCATTTCGCAAGCTGCCGAGATAAGCGCACCTGTTTTCTTTTTCTGAAGTTCATAGAGCGTTTCTTCGGATATTTGCGTATTTTCGGAAAGCATATCTATCACCTGACCGCCTATCATGCCGTCTATCCCTATAGCATGGCTGAGCGTTAAGGTAAGCTTTGCCGCTGTTTCATACGAAATAACGCCGTTTTTTGCGCTCTGCGATATTATTTCAAACGGCAGCACGCTGAGGGCATCGCCTGCAAGAAGCGCAATAGCTTCGGGGTATGCTTTATGGCAGGAGAGCCTGCCGCGGCGATAGTCGTCGTTATCCATACACGGCAGGTCGTCATGTATCAGCGAAAATGTATGCACAAGCTCTATAGTACAGAAAATATCGAGAAGTCTGTCGCTTTCTTTGCCGCCGCACAGTTCAAAAAACTTCATCATCAGCACGGGGCGAAGCCTTTTGCCGCCGCCCGAGAGCGAATAGACCGCCGCATTTGAGACCTCGCTCGTAAGGGCGCTATCGCTCGGCACCAAGGTGCACAGACTGTCGTTTATTTTGCGGCAGACAGTTTCAAGTTCACTATTAAAACGGCTGATCATCATTTTCACCCTGCTGCGTGTCGCCCGAGGTATCATCTATATCTTGCTGCGTGTAGTCCGCTTCAACTATCTCGTCTTTTACTGCAAAGTTCGGGTCGTCGCTCACGTCCTGCTCTGTGCCGTCCTCGCTGAGGATCTTTATCTGCATTCTGGCGTTATCAAGCTTTTGCTTGCACATTGCCGAAAGCTCCACGCCCTCTTTATAAAGATCTATTGCCTCATCGAGGGCAAGATCGCCGCTTTCAAGAGCATCGTTTATATCTTCAAGGCGGTCAAGAGCCTCTTCAACTGTCATATCGTTGTTCATATTTTTACAACTCCTTTAATGTATTTTGTTTACTGTAAGTATTTTTGCCGTCATATCAAGTCCTGCGGTCTTTATATTTACCGTATCGCCGACATTAGCTTTTTCGGCTGTTATGGTCTTGCCGCTTTCGTCAGTAACATGGGCATAACCGCGCTTTAATACTGCAAGAGGGTCAAGCGCGCAAAGGCGTGAATACTCTTTTTCAAGGGTATGCAAATGCAAGTCAGCCACCGAGTTTACAGCGGTATTTATGTCTTTATCAAGCTGTGAAAGCTCATCTTCATATTCTTTTATAATGCCTGAAGGCGACAATGACAACAGTCTTTTGCGCTGCTCTTCAAGGCGCCTGATATTATTATCGAGCACCGCACTCGGCGACAAGGACGACAATTTGTTGCAGAGTATTACAAATCGCAATTCGTACTTTCCGAGCTTTAAGTTCATGGTTTTATATATGGAATCTTCGTAAAACTCCAAAGTTTTTGAAAGGTTTTTAGTCTCAGGCACTGCTTTCATTGCCGCCGCGGTCGGTGTTGAAGCTCTGTCGTCTGCGGCATAGTCGCAAAGGGTGGTATCTACCTCGTGCCCGACTGCGGAAATTATAGGCGTTTTGCAGTTATACACCGCCATTGTAACGCTTTCGGCGTTGAAAGTTTTAAGATCCTCACCCGAGCCGCCGCCGCGCGTTAAAATAAGCACATCGCAGCCGCAGTTATCGGCGCGTTTTATGGCGCTGCATATATCCTGCTCGGCATAAACGCCCTGCACAGAAGTCGGCGAGATCACCACATTAGCAGAGGGAAAACGCCCTTTTATGGTCTTTAAAACGTCATGCACTGCCGCGCCGTCAAGCGATGTTATAACGCCTATTTTTCTGGGACTTTCGGGCAGAACTTTTTTATTCTCATCGCTGAAAACGCCCATTTTTGAAAGCTTTTGCTTTACTCTTTCAAGTTCAGCTTTCTGAGCACCCTCGCCCAGCGGTGTCATATCAGTACATTTTATCTGCATTATGCCGTCGCGCTGGTAATATTCTGCGCTGCCCAGTGCAAGTATCTGCATACCGTTTTTAGGCATAAAACGCAGCCTTTCAACGCAGGAAGAAAACATTATTGCGCTTATTTTTGCATCGTTGTCTTTTATGGTAAAGTACATATGACCGCTGCGTGCGTTTATGTTGGTGTCGGCAAGTTCGCCTGTCACGGCTATGTTGTTGAGTTTTCTGTCCTGCTTTATATTAGATGCAAGGTATCTGTTCAGTTGTGATACAGTTAATGTAGATGCCATTTTACACACCTTCTTTCAGCTGCGGCATAAAGGGCTGTGCCTGCCGCGTTATCGCACGAAAATTCAGCCGCCGAGAACGCCGCCGCAGTTTTCTCTGAAATTGCTTTTTGCAAAAGTTTATCGGACATTACGCCGCCTGCATAGACGGTACTGAGTCTGCCGCAAGTTTGATATGCATACTCTGTCATACCCAGAAGGGCGTCTGCAATGCTGTCAAGGCAAAACCTTGCGACATTTTCGCGCGTTTCGCCGCTGTCTATCATTTTAGCGCACTGATTTTCTATACCCGAAAGGCAGCAGCTGCCGTCTTTCAAAGCTATCTTACATTTAAAGCGCTTATCTGCGCGGTTTGCAAGCTCTTCAAGCTGCTTGCCGCAAGGAAAATCAAGCCCTAGCATAAGCCCCACCCTATCAATGGCTTGTCCTGCTTTTAAATCGAGCGAGGAACATATGGTTTGTATATCGAGAAGGTTGTCTTTCTGCGGCGTACACAAAAGAACATCTGTAGTTCCGCCGCTGACATGAAACGCTATAAACGGCTGTTTTTCATACAGCCAGCCGAGCTTGTCCGCGGAATAGAGCGCTGCGAGCACGTGACCCATTTGGTGAGTGGTAAGGTAAAGCTGACAGCCTGTTGTGGCTGCTATCGACCTTGCCGCGCCCTCACCGACAAGAAAACACGGCATATATGAGCCTGTGACCCCTCGCGGACGTGAGGAAGCGCACACGGCGCAAATTCTTGGTTTTCCCTGCTCTTCAAATAGCTTTTCTAAGAGAGATGGCAGCTGCTTGGTATGGTGAAACACCGCATCGGACTGCCTCAGCCCCACCTCGCCTTTTTTAACGGGAAGAAGCAGCTTTTCCTGACAAATTTCGCCCGTTTGCGTATTGAGCAGAGCGCACGAGGTTGTATAGTTGCTGGTATCTATACCGAGGATATATTCAGCCATTTTCTTTCTTTTCCAGATCTCTTGAAAACGAGCCGAGAACGCCGTTTATAAACGAAACATCGCTGTTATATGCATAGGCGCGCGCCAAAAGCACCGCCTCGCTTATAGCAACGTTCACGGGCACTCTGTCGTTATAGAGAGATTCATAGATAGCTATACGCAAAATAGCGAGGTCGAGCCGCGGTATTCTTTCTACCGTTCTTTTATCGCTGTACTTAGCTATCATGCTGTCCAGCTCGTCTTTCTTTTCCAGAACGCCTTTAACAAGCTTTTTTACATCTTTATTCACAGGCAGCCCTGCGAAACTTTCGGCTATCTCAAATATCTCCTCGATATCACCGCCGACAAAAAATTCCTCAAAGCAGATTATAAAGGCTGTTTCTCTTATTTCATGTCTTGTAGGCATAATTTTACCGTCCTTATGTATTTTAGCGCATTAACACAAAAGCAGTCTGACCCACCCCCGTAAGGGAGCAGGCTCGACCACGTTTATTATTCAGTCAAAAGCTATATCAGCGACCGTTACATTTACTCTTGCCACGGTAAGCCCAGTCATTGACTGCACGGCGGACTTTACCTTTTCCTGCACCTGCTCTGCCACTGCTGTTGCCTTTGCGGTATTCTTTACCGTGATGCTTATCGAAAGCTCTACCACGTCATCGACATAGCCTACTTTTACACGGCGGCTCTCAGGCTTCTGGGTTATTATATCTATGACAGACTTTGGCTGCGGCTTTATATCCTGCACTGCGTCTATATCCTTGACGGCGTTTACCGCGATCGTGGAAATAACATCCTCGCTTATCATCAGTCTGCCCTTAACGTCCTTTTCTGTTTTCTCCATGAAAATACCTCCTGCTGTATAGAAGTTGTGCCTTGTGGGCGCTATGCCGCACTGCTACTTCTATTATAGCACATATTTTCAATAAGTACAACTAGTTTACGTCAAAAATTCTGATATTTTCATTTTTAACGTCAACAACGCCGAGGAGTATGGCTTTTATCTGCGCTGCCTGCTGGGCTGTAAGGCCTTCGGATTTTACCACTATATTCGCGGTTTCTCCGTCAAGATAGACTACGCAGTCTTCAAATCCTGCGGCGATTATAAGGTTTTCTACCTTGCTCTCGGCTTCTATAAGCTTACTTAAAGCAACGGCGTTTTCGGTAGCGACTGTCTGCTCCTCAGCGGTGGAGTCGCCGCCGTTCATTATAAGCGAGAGGGTCTCTATAGCCTCATCGCGCGACTGTGTTCTGTCAATTCTTGCCTGCGCGAAATACTCGGCATTGTCGGGCGCTGCGCCGTTTACCGACTGTGTATCGCCGTATGCTATGCTTGTGCCGCCTGCTATGACCTCGGTAGCTTTAAGCTCGGGGGCGGTTTGCGATGCGACATAGTTGACATACACGGCAAGACCGAGTATAAGCGTCATTCCTGTGAGGATTATCTGCTGCTTTCCGATAACAACGTGTGGTTTTTTCATAAGAAACATTCCTTTCAAATTATGTAAAATATATATTTTTCTGTACAATATCAGCCTGAACGGCGTGCGACGCATATATTAGCTGTTGATATACCCAAGGCTGCGGCTGCGGCGTTTATGAGCTTTTCATCTATGGCTGCGCTGCCTGCGCCGTCGGCGACTATGAGCACGCCCGTGACTTTGGGGCTTACGACCTTTGAAATAACGGGGCTGCCGTCTTTTATGACGACCGGTTCGCTGCGGTAATCTGTGCTTTGTTCGCCGTCGGCTGTGTCAGACTTATTCTCATACTTTTGAAGATAGACATATTCGGTAGAGCCCTCGACCGATATCATGACTTCTACCTTGCCTGCCCCCGAAATTTTTGAGAGGATATTCGTAAGGCGCGATTCCTGCTGCTCGCGAAATGCCTCCGCGCTTGCAGTGGTTTCAGGCTCAGCAGTTTCGTCTGGAGCGCGGGTTTTCCCAAAATCGAGAGATGACAAAAAGATGAGAGCTATGCCTATCATTCCTATGGCGACGATAACGCCCGTTTTCAGCTTGCCAGTTTTAGGGTCGCAGAGCCTGTTTTTGAGTTTCTTCAGCACTTTTATCCTCCCAACTTACATTTATCTCTCCCTGCAAAAGCTCATCTGAAACTATGCGCTTTATGTCGTCGTAAAACTCTAAATCTTCTTTATCTATAACGACGTTTGTGCGCCTGACTTGCACCTGCCCGTCTTGCGTTACAGTTAATTCTATGCTGACAGACTGTGGTTTTATTCCGGCTGAAACAAGTTTTGCAAAGATATATTCTGAAAGGTTTTCCTCGGCGGTGTCAAGTACGTTTTGCGCCATAGCCTGCTGAGATATATTTTCCTCTTTTATGGTGTCCATTTCCTCAATATAACGGGATATGAACGAGTCAAAGTCGGTCTGCATAAATGGACCTGAGATGATGACTATCAGAATAAGCGCGATCATTGTGCGAATCTGCGTGCGGTATTTTGAACTTACGGTAATATCTGCAAGAGATGCCGCTATGCCGACGGCGCACCCTGCCAGTATTGCTGCTTTCAGCATTTTTTCACGCTCCTTTTAAGCTGCGTTTATGCACATGAGCATCATTATTGCGGTGGCGATTATGAATACAAGGCTCATAAGTATTGCAATGGTAAGGATTATTGAAAAGACATCTGCCGCGCCCGAAAGCAGCCTTGCGACATTTTTCTGACCGAGGATATCGGCAATTGCGGCTGATATTTTTACCGAGGCGCTCAAAAGCAGCACTGCGGCTATGGGTCTTATAACGGTAAAAAAGACTGCCATAACGCCAAAGCTGCCTGCCGCGGAACGTATAAGCGCAACGCTGCCGCTTACGGTGGTATATGCGTCTGCAACTGCGCTGCCTATTACGGGCACAAAACTGGAGGCTGTAAATTTTGCGGCTCTTACTGCAACGCTGTCGGCGGCGCAGGCTATTATGCTCTTTATTGAAAGCACGCCTACAAAAGCTGTAGCAGCCACGCCGAGCGACCACTGTACGGCTTTTTTCATCATTGAAGATATACTTGACGAATACAAAGGACATATGCTTTCGGCGACAGAAACGGCAAGAATAACGCTGCAAAGGGGCACTATAAGCCTTTCGGAGACTATGTTTATGACTTCGCACAGCGCCATAAGCGAGATATAGTAGCCCGATGCCGCTGTGGCATAACCGCCGCCTGTAAGCAGGCTGACAAACACGGGGATATAGGCTATCATAAAGGCGTTGAGCTCGCCGAGCATGATACACACGACAGACAAAGCGGTGTTTATCTGCTCATAAAGCACGCCTGCCGCCGCCAGAGTTCCCACTATGCCCAGAACGCCGCTAAGTTCGCCCGAGGCATCGGAAAGCGATGAAAACATGGTACATATTAGTATTATGCCGAGCAGTCTGCCCAAAAGAGCCAGTGGCAGCGACACCTGTCCCGAGATACTTTTTGCTATGTACTTTACCACGCCGCCGAATGTGAGCTTGTCCGCTGTGGAAGAACCTATATCATCAAAGCCGCTCTGCTCCAGGGCATCTCTGGCTTCATCGCTGAGGGTGTTTTCGGCAGTACCGAGTTGTTCGGAAATATCTTCGGCATAGTCTGCAAAAGCGGTCACAGGAGGCGCAGCAATAACAAATACAAATGCTGCGAGCAGCAATACAAAAAAGCGCAAATACACTGATAATTTCATTTATTTTATCTTCCAAATCTAACTGTTTATAAGAGCTGTTATAAGCTCCATTACCGCGGTATAAAGCGGCAGTGAGATAACAAGCAGTGACACCCTTGCGACTATCTCTATCTGCGAGGCTAGGGCGCTTTCACCGCAGTCGCGGCAGCAATCGGCGGAGAGCTGCGCTACGATACATATGCCGACCGCGCGCAGGAGAATGGATACATACTCGCTGTTTATATCCGCGGTTTCAAATAAAGCTCTCAGCCTGTCTGCAACGCTGCTGAAATAGTCCATATATCCTGCGGCTGAAATAATTATCACCGAGAGAGAAAGGAGCACTCTCATATCGGGGTCTTGCCTGCCGATAAGCTTTGCTATTACGCAGGCGCAGAGTATAAGACCGCATATGCTGAATATGCTCATCAGTATATACCGAAAATGCTCTTTATGCTCTCAAACAAGCCGCCTATCTCGGTGATTATCATAAAAAGCACCACTATCAGACCTGCCAGCGTTGTCATAAGCGCTTGTTCATCGCGCTCGGCACGTTTTAAAAGCTGGTTGAGCACCGCGACTATTATGCCTATTGCGGCTATTCTGAAAATAAGATCTATGTCCATTACACTGATGACCTTTCTAGATTATTAGCAGCGAGACAAATATGCCGCCGAGAAAGCCTAAAGTATCGTAAAGGCGGCACTTTTTAGCGCACTCTTCCTCGCAGGAGTCAATGGCAGAGGAAAGCCTTGCTTTGGCAAACTCTATCATAGAAAGCTGGGTGGCAAGGTCGGTGCAGCCAAGCTGTGAGAAAACATCGCACACTATGGCGCGCTCTTCGGCGTTTATACACAAGGCTTCAAAGCTTTCGCTGGTCCGGAGAGAGTGCGGCAGATCAAGCGGGTCAAGGTCTGCGAAAAATGAGAGTTTGCCGCCGCGCGAGAGCATGGAAATTATCTCACCCGTGGTGGCGCTGCCATACTGGAAGGCTATGGAGATATCGCAAAAAGCCTTTTGCAAGAGTTTCAGCTGCCGCAGCCTTTCACGCAATTCGTTTGATTTGCGCGTACCGAGTATGCCGCCGCACATGACCACTGCCGCCGCGCCGAGCAGCTTAATCATTGGTTATCCTGACAAGGCGCGTGACCTTGCCGCACAGACTGCCCGTTCCCAAAACGCAGGCATAGTCGAACACCTTGTCCTTGATAAGTTTTGATACACCGCTGCGGCGTTTGGCGCTGTCGTAGTCGGGGGCGTGGGTGGTGGCAATTAGCTTTACGCCAGAATTTACGGCATATTCCAAGGCTTTCATATCCTCTTTAGAGCCTATTTCATCACAGACCAGAGCGTTTGGGGACATTACCCTGACAGCGGTCATTATGGCATCGAATTTATCGTAAGATGTGAAAATATCGGTAAGTATGCCGACATCGTTATAAGCTCTGCCGTCTGAAACTGCGGCAATTTCGTTGCGCTCATCTATCAGTGAAAGGCGATATTTTTTACCCAAAGATCGGCAGATATCACGAAGCACCGTTGTTTTGCCGCTGGAGGGCACGCCTATTACAAGGAGGCTTTTTAGGTCGGAAGCAAACACGCTGCGCATTATTTCGTCGGCGCAGCCTATTACCTCGCGCGCTATGCGGATATTTACCGAAGATATATTTTTGACCGTTTCTACGGTATAATTTACGGGTCTGCTGAGCACCGCTGTACCGCAGAAGCCTATTCTGCAACCGCCTGCTACGGTCATATAGCCGTCGGAGATCTCTTTTGCATAGCTATGTACGGAGCATTGCAGAGCGCGCTTCATTACGGTATCTATGTTGTCGCCGCTGACTTTGACTGCCTGCTCGGGGGTATTTACAAGCTTGCCGTCGGCGCGGATAAAATATTCTTTATCAAACACGGTGCAGGATAAAAATTTATCACGCCGAAGCCTTATTTCCTGTATGCGGTATCTCTCCAGCTGCGGCACAAGCCGCACGCTTTGCGACAGCTCGTCCGGCAAAAGCCCTAAAACACCGTCTATTTTGCTTATCTGCTTTTCCATATTCTCTATCCTTTCCGTTCAACATGAGGGGTCGTCCTACATAATAATATGTTGCAATATACGGCGTTATGACTTGAATATTTTACTCTTGCATTTCTGTCGAAAAAATAGTATAATTATATATGTATGATAATTTTTCTGTTTGTTTGGAAATTATGCACTTCTTTTCTATATAAAAATACTAACAGTAAGAACGAAAGGAATGATACCGATGAACAAGGTTTCGCAGGAACACGCCGCGGTACTGGAGCGGTCTCGAGCGGTGGTTGACGAGGTAAAAAAAGTTATAGTGGGCAAGGACGATATTATAATATCCGTTCTTATTGCCATACTTTCAAAGGGACATATTCTTCTGGAGGACAACCCGGGCGTCGGCAAGACGACGTTAGCGCTGGCGTTTTCAAAGGCGCTCTCGCTGGACTACAAGCGTGTGCAGTTCACGCCCGACGTTCTGCCGAGCGACATTACGGGATTTTCTATATACAACAAAGAAAAAGGCACTTTTGAGTATTCGGAGGGCGCGGCGCTGTGCAATCTTCTTCTGGCGGACGAGATAAACCGTACCTCGAGCAAAACGCAGTCGGCGCTGCTTGAGATAATGGAGGAAGGCAAGATAACCGTTGAGGGCGTTACGCGTGAGATACCAAAGCCTTTTTTCGTTATTGCCACGCAAAACCCTATTGGTTCGGTGGGAACGCAGATGCTGCCCGAGTCTCAGCTGGACAGGTTTCTGGAGAGGCTGAGCATGGGTTACCCGAGCATTGAGAGCGAAGTTGATATGCTTAAAGCGCGCCAGAATGAGAACCCTCTTGACAAGGTAGTGCCCGTTATTACGAAAGAACAGCTGATAGACGCGCAGAGGGTTACAGAGAACATTTACGTTGACGATGCTATACTTCAGTACATAACAAAGCTGGCAGATGCGACGAGAAATCACCCGATGATAAAGCTGGGGCTTAGTCCGCGAGGCTCTTTGGCTTTGTGCAGGGCTGCAAAGGCGACTGCTTTGCTTACGGGCAGAAGTTATGTAACGCCCGATGACATAAAATACGTATTCAACAACGTTTCGGCGCACAGGATACTGCTTAGTACGAGCGCAAAGGCAAGCGGCGCTACTGCTTCTGATGTACTTTCGCAGGTGATAGGACAGATACCGGTGCCGCGCGTTTCAAAGGACAGATGATATGCTTATAATAGGTATTTTTTATCTGATAATACTTATAGGCTGCGTGCTGTTTTATGTGCTGTATGTTGATATTTTTTCGTTCTATCTGCTTCTGGCGGCGATAATTACGCCCGTGCTTTTGCTGATAGTTATGCTGATATGCGCAAGGAAGATAAAAATGTCGATGCTAAGCCTCTCAGCCAGCTGCGGTGAGGGCGAAATTGCCCCTGTGGTACTAAGCATAAAGAACGATTCGATATTCGCGGTATCCTGCATAAAGATAACCGTGGGGTACAAAAGCAAGCTGGACGGCATTGAGAAAAGACTGGAGCTGCACACCCCGATCTTCGCAAAGAACGAACAGCAGATATGCCTGAAAATTTCGGCTGAGTACTGCGGGATTATAGAGGTAAGGCTGATAAAGGCGCGAATATACGACATGATAAGGCTGTTTTCAAAAAGGCTGCGCTGCAAGAACATCACTGCGAGCGTTATGGTATGCCCGAAGATGATACCCATTGAGCCGCAGCTGGCGCTATATCAGAATTTTGACAGCGAGAGCGACAGGTTCTCGAAGCGGCAGGCAGGCGACGACCCTTCGGAGATATTTCAGCTGCACGAATACCGCCCGGGCGACAAGATGAACCGCATACACTGGAAAGCATCGGTGCGGCAGGACGAGCTTATTGTAAAGGAATTTTCAAAGCCTGTATCAAACGATATTGCGTTCATAATATGTCCGCCGTCGCACATGGACGAGAACGACAGCGGTATTGCAGAAAGCTACAGCAGGATAATGTGCGCCGCGGCATCGCTGAGTTTTGCTATGCTTGAAAACGATGCTTTGCACACGTTTATATGGAGCGCGAACGGAAAGAACATATCTGCGGCGGTGGCTGATACAGAGAGCTATCTTAATTTTTTGTCTGCGATATTTTCATACAAGATAGATGTTTCAAAGCCTTATGATGCGATAGAGGGGTATTTTTCGCAGCTGGGCGGCGGCAGTGCGCCGAAGTTTTCTCATATTATTATAATTACCGACGGCGCGGACGAACAGTTATATGACAGTCTGGGCAGTGACGAATACGGACTTAAAAAGACTGTGATATGCTGTTTGCCGAATTCCAAAAAAGCGCCCATGCCGCAGGAAACGGACGATATGACGCAGTTTATTTTTGTAGGAGGAGAAAGCGGTATGTCGGCGCTTTCGGATATGATAATCTGATAACGAGGTTTGTGTAAAATGAAAAGGAGCAAAAAGCTGAATTTTGACAACCCGTCAAAGATAAGCATACAGCCTGATGTTGGCATGATAACCAAACGAGAGTATAAGTTCTCGGACGGCATCATACAGTACATACTGCTGAATGTTATTGCGCTGTGCAGCCTGCTGACGGGACTTAGCTATATAAATGTACCTTTGCCGCTTTTCTGGCCTTTTTTTGAAAGTATGCTGCTTAGCGCGATACTTTGTTTTGCGCCGAAGAAGTCATACAAGGCAGGTATAGTTCTGGTTTGCATAATATTGCTTTTCTGGCGGAGAGATGATGTTATATACGGGGCGGCTGTACTGATAGACAAGTACGCGCAGCTGCTGGGCACTTCGTTTGATATACCAAGTTCCTTAGTGACCGATCTTACAAGCGGCGCGGCGATGACTGTTTTTCTGCACGCTTATATGCTGCTGATGATAGTTGTATTATACTACAGCGTATTTCTTACAAAGAATTTTATATTCACGTTTGCGGTAAGCTTTATACTGCCCGAGATAGGTCTTTACAACGGCAATGCGCCCAACTATTTTACGGCGTTTATGCTGGTGGCGGCGTGGGTATGCGTTTTTGCTATGCAGCTGAACGACTACCACGCGAACCGCGCAGGCAAAAATAACATTTTTACGCGGCAGAAGAAAAAGAACATTTTCTACATGACCGAGCGCGGCATGAAAAATTCTGTGTTCGGGCAGCTTTCGGCGCAGCTGTGCATAATTATGGCGGCGGCTTTGCTTCTGGGTATTGCAGGCTCGGCGCTCTCGGGGTATGAACGCAGCGACAAGATAAACATTATGCGGCGAAACCTTACCTATGATTTTTCCGTAAAGACGATAGTAAGCACCCTGAGAGAGCTTGGCGGCATAGATCTGCCGTTTACACCCTCGGTCCAGGGGGCGGCTTCTGTATCGGGCGGTCTGTCTAAGGGAGATCTGAGAAAGGTAAACGACATAAGGTTTCAAAACGTAAAACTTATGGAGGCGGCGTTTGACAGCTACCCCCACGACAGCGTATACCTGAGAGGGTACGCGGCAGGAAAATATTCCGACAGCCGCTGGCGCAGTGAGAAAGCTTCGATAAACGAGGCGGCAGGAAAATATCCTATGAATAATTTAAGTTCGCCTTACTATTTCTTCACGAATACCGGCTTGGAGCCGAATACGGTAAGAATAACGGATCTTACGGACAGCAAAACACTGTTTACACCGTATTATGCATCGTTTCTGGGCATAGAAAACATAAAGAACATAACTTACGACAATGTGACGACCGACAAAAAAAGCTATGAAGTTACGTTTTCTGACGGTACAAAACGTTTTCCGGACACGGAATTCGCATACAATTACGGTTTCAGCAGTTTTGGATTTGACACATTTATATATTTTATAGGCACTTATGCGCAGAAAGCAGAAGAAGATAAGGACATCTCCCCACTGGAAGTGCTGGAGCAGATGCCGTTGACAAAGCTGTCGCAGAATCTGGGTATTGAGAAAGAGTACATGGAAGATCTTGTCAGCGGCTTGAACATATATCTTAACGAAGGGCTGGATATTCCGCTGTATTACGCGCACATATCGGGTTACAGCGAGGGTGACACGATAGCTGAAAGATACCCGATAATACTGGATACTATGAATGAAAACGGCGGCACCGCACAGAGCGGCGCATCTGATCTTGATACTCTTACAAAACTGGCTTACGACAATTACATGGAGCATACATCTTCTGACAGCGCTTACGATGACGAGTGCATTTACACAAATTACGCATTTGACCACTACACCACGCCCGACATAAACATTGACGAAGATATTCTTGCAGAGCTTGACAGGCTGTATCAGGAGGAGATGGGCGGTATGCCGTTTATCGTAAGTTACTTATCGCACGTAAATTCTGTTATAAATGCGGTAGGCGCTTACTTTGAGCAGCACTACACATACTCTTTGCAAAACCCGAAAACGCCTTCGGGCAGGGATTTTATTGAATACTTTCTGACCGACATGAACACGGGTTCATGCACATATTTTTCAAGCGCGGCTGTTGAGATACTGCGCTGCTACGGCATACCTGCAAGGTACGCGGAAGGGTTCATGATACCCTCTTCGGATCTGAGGAGCGCTCTGAAAATGAACACCGATGACGGTTTATACCACATAGACATAAAAGACAACTACGCTCACGCATGGGCGGAAGTATTTCTCCCGGGGGTGGGCTGGCTGCCTGTTGACCTGACGCTTTCGGTAAGCAACTTCTACGGCAGCACAAGCACGGTAACGACGTCCGGCAGTGAGACGACCACCACTACCACCGCGCAGACGGAGGCAACGACGACTACTGAAAATATCACGACAACGACAGAGGTAACTACCGCTCCGCAGGCTAGCGCAAGCGGAACAATTACGACGACGGGCAACGGCGGCAATGCAAATGAGGAAAGCAGCGGCGGCTCGAAAGTTAAAGACATACTGATGACGGCAGGCGCGGCGGCGCTGATAATTGCGATGTTCGTGCTGGCGTATCTGGCGTGCATAAGCGCGATAAAACGCGGCTTGAAAGACAGCATAAACGAGGAAAACCAGAACAAGCGCGCTGTGAACATTTACGACATTGCGCTTATGTATCTTGGGTGCATTGGCATAAGGTGCGGTGAGAATATTTCGGACAAGGATAGATGCGAAAAGCTGTGCGAGATGCTTGAAAAGGCAGGTATCTCAGGGCTTGGCGATGAGTTGAGGGCGGCTTGCGCTCTGGCAGTAGAGGCAGGTATGAGCGGCGGCGAGATAACGCATGAAGAAAACGAGCAGATGATGTCGCTTTTGAAAAAGGTGCGCGAGGTCTGCTATGAGAAGATGAGCAAGGCGCAGAGGTTCACGGCGAAGTACATAAAGGGGCTGTACTAAATAAAAAAGAGCTTTCACGAAAAAGTGAGAGCTCTCTTTTTATCAGTATCTGTGCTTTTTGGTATTCACGCCGACTATGCCGCCGACCGCGCCGCACAACATGGTTATCATAAGCTTGCCTGCGGAAGATATGCCGAGGGCGGCTTTTGCAAACACTGCGCCGAAAATCAGCACGGTCATAAATATCAGCACGCCGCACATAACGCCCATGAGCATACCGTTTCTGCGGCGTTTTCTTGCGCAGAAGTAGCCGCCGAAATATCCGCCTACGCCGAGGGCAACTGTTGCGAGGACTGACACCATTACGGCAGGGGCGTTTATTCTGCTGAGTATAAATGCAAACCCCATAAGACATATTATTATCATTCCTATTCCCATGACTGCCGAGATCAGCATGGTATACAGCCCTGAATCAGACATCCTGCGCTTGCGGCGGCGAACAAATCTGGGCAAAAAAGATCCCTCCTAAAATGATGCTATACACCATTTTATTCGGGAACCCTGAAGTTTATGCGAAATGTGCCTTACTCGTCATGCTCGGTATTGTTCTTGGCTATTGCCCATTTCATTATTCTTATCTTGCTTCTGTCGCCGCCTGTTTCTACAACTACGGTATCGTCTTTGATAGAAACAATGAGACCTACTATTCCGCCTGCGGTGACTATCTCGTCGCCTACCTCGAGCTTTTCACGCATTGCCGCATCGGCTTTTTCCTTTTTTCTCTGAGGTCTTATGAGCAGAAAATAAAATACGACTAAAATAATTACAAGCCATATTATTGAAAAATAGCCCATTGTATTGGTATTTGCTGCTTCATCGGCGAGCATTGTGATAAACATATTCATTAAAACGACTTCCTTTCATTTTTCACTAAATAGTATTGTACCACAAAATCTGCCGATTGGCAAGTGTTTCTTTAAAATTTAATAAATTTTCCTTGCCCGTGATGCTTCAGCTGCCTGTTTTTTCGGTATGCGAATTGGCGCAGGCTGTGATCGCTTCGCGCTCGGAGGACATTTTATCTGCAAGTGTTTCATCGCTTTCAAATAGGGTTGAGTAGTTATAAAGCGCAACGCCGCTGACGTTTTCAAGAGAAAATGCGTCTGTCATTTGCTTGGCAATTATATTTTCTGTCTCCAGAAATTCTGTTTCCTCGGCAATTTTGTATACGCCCAGACCTATCACCAGTTTAACGCCGCTGTCGGAGGTCATTTCGCTCCACTTCCCTATCGTTTCAAGGTATGGTGATGTGCTGCCATAGCTGAAATAGACCTGCGGAATGATACAGTCGCAGATAAGTGGGCTTGCGCACCAACTGCCGACATCTGCATAAAGCTGCTGATAGTTGTTGTTTATATTGCCCTGCGGTGATATTTCAAAAATTACTGTAGGATCGATATTTTTTATAGACATATTCATTTGCAGAACGAGCTTTGTGGTATTGTTCATACGCCACTGAGATAGATCTTCAGCGCCGCTTTTTTCAAAATTTTGCTTATCGAATGCCTCATCTGTAGTGGGGTAAAAATAGTCATCAATGTGTATGCCGTCAACATCATAGCGTGAGACTATTTCTGCCGCCGCATCGGCGACGTATTCCCTCACCTCTTCTGCTCCGGGGTCAAGCCACAAAAACGGGCTGCCTTCTGCTGAATTTATATACTCGCCGAAATGCTCGGTATAAAACTTCTTTAGGGGGTAGTCGTCGCTCATGCTCTCAAAGCTTTCTTCTGTCTGACAACGGAGAGGGTTTATCCACGCATGGAATGAAAGCCCCAGTTTATGGGCTTCTTCGACCATTATTTCAAGCGCATCGTAAGGCTCTGTGCTGCCGAAAGAGGTGGTATACGGGTACATAACAGAGGGATAATAGGCATCTGCAAAGGCGCGGACATGGACATAGACTGTATTTGCGCCGACGGAGACAATATTTTTATACGCCTGCGATATACTCTCTCGAAACTGCTCGGCGGTCGCGCCGTTCATCATGTTACCGAGGTCGATATACGATATCCACACGCCTATTTGCTCATCATAGTTGAGGGCTTGGTAGTCGCTTTTGGGGAAGATGTGGTCATGCACTAAGCTTTTGAACATTGCAATGCTGCCAAACGAGCTTCTCTGCTGTTTTACAGCCTTTCCCCCACTGCTTGGCAGAACGCTTTGCGACTGAAACATCAGGCTTACGAATATTACAGCTGCCAAAGCTATTGAAATTACAATTTTCACGGCTTGTCCCCCTTTCTATATTAGTCTATGGCAAAATTTGGTATTTAATTCACAAGCCACACCGCTTTTTTACGATGTGGCTTAGTTTTTTTGCAAATTACTTATTTCCGGGCAGTTTATAACCCACCGCTTCGCCCATGAGGACGGGTGTTTCGCAGTCTCTTTCGGTGTTTATCAGTATGTCATAGTCTGGCGAGATGACGTCTTTTCTGAAAAGCTGTATTATCGTTGAGCCGCCAAACTCGAACATTCCCTTTTCGTCGCCTTTGTGAATAACGCCGCGCTGGTGGTGGTTGCTTATTTTGCCTACGCACAGCGCGCCGACTTCTATCTGCACGACCTCGGAAAAGTTTTTTGTCTTCATCAGCGTAAATTCGCGGCAGTTGTTCTTAAACACCTTACAGCGATTTATCGCTATTGGCTGGACGGTATGCAGCACGCCTTTAATATAGAAATTATCCGATTTAGCACCGTCGTCTATATACGCGTACCTATGATAATTGCACGGCTCCAGCCGATATATAAAACACCAGCCGCCGCAAAATCTATCGGCAAGTTTACCGCTGTGCAAAAGCTCTTTGAGCGTATACGGCGTACCCTTGATCTCAAACACGCTGTCGCTGTCTATTTTAAATACGGTAAGTTTGCCGTCGCAGGGGGCGCACAGCTTTGTTTCATCTGTGCAAAAAGGTCTGGCCTCTTTATATAGCTCACGGGTGAAGAAGTCGTTAAAAGAAGAAAAATGATGCTTTTTGGCATAGGTCATGTCAATATCATACTTCTTTATATACCTGTTTACCATAGGTCTGGAAAGGCGGCTGCTGAGAAACAATGCTGCTGCCTTTGAAGCCCACGGCATGGTCAGAGGGTAAAGAAGCGCTCTGCCGACGGGTGTTTTATACAAAAACCTAAGAAAGACATTGCTTTTGTTATAGTCTGCCTTTATGCCGACCCTGAAAACTTTACTGCTCATAAAAACCGCTCCACATCAGAATTTTGAAAAGTCGATAAGCACCATGAAAAACTCTATCAGTCCGATTATTGACATTGCCACCATGCCCTTGGTTTTAGGCTTTTTGATACGCAGCGGCGAGATATACGC
>CANRPG010000003.1 GCA_947632425.1 uncultured Clostridia bacterium
GATTCGAACTCTCGGTCCCGATTAAGGGATTACTCGATTTCGAGTCGAGCCCGTTATGACCACTTCGATACTGCTCCGTATATTCAAAACCTAGTGACTTAGATATTATAACACATCGCGAAGAAAAAATCAATAGCAATAAAATTACATTTAGCAAAAAAATATTCACATCGGCGGCGGCTCTTTTGTCAAATTTGCTTATTTTTTGCTATTTCCTTGACAAAACCTATAAAAAAGTGATATTATAATATGTGTATGTATACTTTGCGAGAGGAGCAAATCTTAGGATCATGAAAACACCGTTTATCACCAAAGAACAAGCAGAAGAAATTATCAAAAAATACCCCACGCCTTTTCACATATACGACGAAAAAGGCATACGCGAAAACGCGCGAAAAGTAAAGCAGGCGTTTGCGTGGAACAAAGGCTTTAAAGAGTATTTTGCCGTAAAGGCTACACCAAACCCGTTCATTCTGAAAATATTGCAGGAAGAAGGCTGCGGCGTTGACTGCTCCAGCTACACAGAGCTGCTGATGAGCAAGGCTTGCGGCTTTGAGGGCGAGGACATAATGTTCTCCTCAAACGTAACGCCCGATAAAGACTACCTTCTTGCCAGAGAGCTCGGCGCGATAATAAATTTAGACGATTTTACGCACATCGAGCACCTTGACAAGCTTTGCGGCATACCCGAGCTTATATGCTGCCGCTATAACCCCGGCGGAAAGTTTGAAATGCATAATCAGATAATGGACAACCCCGGCGATGCCAAGTACGGCTTTACAAAAGCGCAGATAATCGAAGGTTTTAAGATACTTAAACAAAAAGGCGCGAAGGAATTTGGTCTGCACAGCTTTTTAGCTTCAAACACAGTTACCGACGACTACTACCCCGAGCTTGCAAGAATACTGTTTGAGCTTGCTGTTGAGATACAGAAAGAAACAGGCTGCAAGTTTAAGTTTGTTAATTTGTCAGGCGGCGTCGGCGTGGCTTACAGACCCGAGCAGCGCGGCAACGATATTATGAACATCGGCGAGGGCGTGCGCAAGGCTTATGAAGAAATACTCGTACCCAACGGTATGGGCGATGTTGCGATATTCACCGAAATGGGCAGATTCATGCTTGCGCCTTACGGACACCTTGTAACTAAGGTTTTGCATTTCAAGCATATATATAAAGAGTATGTGGGCGTTGATGCCTGCGCTGCAAACCTTATGAGACCCGCGATGTACGGCGCATACCACCATATAACGGTGCTGGGCAAGGAAAACGAGCCCTGCGACCACATTTATGATGTTACGGGCGGACTTTGCGAGAACAACGACAAGTTTGCCATTGACAGAAAGCTGCCGAAGATAGACATCGGCGACATACTCGTGATACATGATACCGGCGCGCACGGTTTTGCTATGGGTTATAACTACAACGGCAAACTTCGCAGCGCGGAAGTGCTTTTGAAAGAGGACGGCAGCACACAGCTTATAAGACGTGCGGAAACCCCGGAGGATTACTTCGCAACGTTTGATTTTTCAGACTTTTTCAAGAAGTAATGAAAACCTGCTACATATCCGACCTTGACGGCACTTTGCTTGACAGCAGCGCGCAGCTTACGCAGTTTACTAAAAACGCTCTCAGCGTACTGGTGAAGCACGGCATTAATATCACAGCCGCAACGGCAAGGTCGCCGTACTCTGTAAGAAAAATATTCAGCGACGTGAATATTCCCCTGCCTATGATACTTATGAACGGCGTTATGTTTTATGACAACGCGAAAGATGAGATAATCTCATATAATGAAATAAGCAGCGATGCCGCCGTGCAGGTGATAAAGACTGTAAAGGGCTTTGGCATTACGGCGTTTATGTATCTTATAAGCGGCAAAAAACTTATAGTAAGGCATGAAAATATTGATACGCCGTATATGTATGATTTTTACCGCCAGAGGCTTGTAGACTACGGCAAGCAGTTTGAATATACAGAAGATCTTGAAAACGCGGTAGAGAACGGCATAGTGTATTTTACGATGCTTTATGACAAAAGTGTTTTAGAGCCCGTCTGCGAGGCTGTTTCAGAGATAGACGGCATAAGCTGCTCTTTTTACAATGACATTTACTCGGATATGTGGTATCTTGAAGTTTTCAGCGATAAGGCAACAAAGTATAACGGCGCGCTGCGGCTTAAAGAGCAGTACGGTTTTGATAGGCTTGTAGCTTTCGGCGACAGTGAAAATGACATTCCACTGTTTTTAGCGTGCGATGTAAAACTTGCTGTAGAAAACGGCTGCGAGAGCATTAAAAGCATGGCTGACGAGATACTTAGCGGCAGTGATTGCGTTGTAAAATATATTTTAAGTGATGCAGGCATTGATTTTCCCGAAAAAATGTGATATAATATATTGATACGATATTTTTAATGAAAGGAGATGTTCCGATGATAGACAATACGGCTTATAAAACAAAGCTGAAACTGCTTTCGTTCTTTCTTGTTGTGTCGCTGCTGCCGCTGATACTTCTCGGCATTGCTTCGTCTGCGATAATGAAGAAGTATGAAAAAAATACATCTTTGAGCAGCATTTCAAATATATGCAGCATATCCTCCGAACATCTCTCCGACAGATTCAAGAGTATAAGGTCGAAGGTCGACTACTCGGCAGGCAATGAGGACGTTAAAAACGGCGTTCACGGCTTGAATTACAACGCTCAGATGTATCTGAAAGGCATATGTGAATCCGAAAACAGTCTGCTTTCTGTAATTGTCTGCGACCTTAACGGCAAGATATCAGAGACAAGCATCGATGCGGCTGCGCTGGGATTTGAAAGCATGGATATGGCTCTTCTTGAAAATGATATAAAGAACAACGGCGGTTTTTCCGACCTTACAGAGTTTTCAGCGCACGACGGTTCAGTCTCTGTGCTGTGCTGTTCGCGCTATATACGCAACGGTGAAGGCGCTGTTGACGGCGTTATCACGTTTGTGTACGATACCACAAAACTGCTGTCTGCATCTATCGTTACGGTGGACGACGGACTTAGCACTATGTACATCGCAGACTGGAACGGCAACGGCTTTGTTTCCGAAAAAAGCGGCGTTAAAAAGCTTTCAGAAGTTGCCGAATTCAAAGACATAAAAGATGAGATACAAAAGCTTAGTTCCGGCGCTCTTGAAAGAAACTTTGAATATGAAGCAGGCGATCAGGAAAAGGTGCTTCAGTATTTCAATCTTACCGATACAAAAAATTCGGGCGGAAAGTTCTGGAGCGTAATATGCAGCACGGCTGTCGGCGGCAGTGTCAGCAGATACAAAGATATTTCCAGCAGCATACAAAGCACGATATTTGCTATAAGCATAATAGATATTGCGCTTATTATAATGTTTGTGATAATGTTCCTGAAACCCATTTCAAACACCATGCGCATACTTATGGTGAACGACATAAACGTTTCTTCGCAGAGAATACTTGTGAACGGAAGCTCGGAGCTTGACCAGCTCAACAGGCAGATAAACACCCTGCTCGATACCCTTTCCGAGAGCGAACAGCGTTACCGCTATATTGTTGACATGACGGATAACATCATATTTGAGTACAGCGTTAAGAAGAACGAGGTAATTTTCAGCGACAACTACAACAAGAAGTTCAGCTACAGAGCAAATTCTCTGAAATATGAGGACAGCTTCTTTGTAAATGCAACGGTTTACCCCGAGGATCAGAGCGCATACAAGAACTTTGTAGAAGCCGCTACAGAGGGTCAGAACATTCAGGACGAATTCAGATTCAAGACAATTTACAACGACTATGTGTGGTATATAATGAGATGCGCCGCGATAAGAGACAGCTACAACAGCATTATCAAGATAGTCGGCGTTATGATAGATATTGACAAGACAAAATCGCGCGAGCAGAAGCTTATGGATAAGGCATCGCTCGACCCGCTCACGCAGGCGTTCAACCGTGAGTCGTTTGAGCTTTCGCTTAACAACGAGATAGACCTCTCGCAGATGCGCAAAGGCAAAGATGCCGTTCTGTTCATTGACCTTGACAACTTCAAGCATTTCAACGATGAGTACAACCACACTGTCGGCGACGAAGTGCTTGTTTACACCGTAGAGCTTTCAAAGAAGCTTGTTGGCAAGAACGGTTTTGTCGGCAGGTTCGGCGGCGATGAGTTCGTTATATGCTACCGCGAGACTGACAACATGGATGCTTCCGCGCTGGCACAGAGGATAATTGCAGGTCTCGGCGACGGCTTTGAATCCGAAAACTGCGGTAAACATATCATAATGTTCTGTAGTATCGGTATTTCGTACATCTCGCCCGAAGATTCCGACCCGTCGGTCATCATTGAAAGGGCTGACCAAGCTATGTACACCGTTAAAAAGAGCGGCAAATCAAACTACGCTATATACAAAGAACAATAATAAAAATTATCACACAGCTTTCACATTGCTGTGTTATCATCTGATAAAGCAATATGTTATGAAAAAGAAAGGAATATGTTATGTTAAAAAAATATCTGGCGATAGCAGCCTGCATTGCGCTTGCGGCATCATCACTGGCTTCGTGCGACAGCAGTTCATCGTCATCAAATGCTTCATCGGGCGCAGACAGCACACAGTCATCTGCTGCCGATAATTCTGAAATAGCTGAAGAAAATGTCAAAGTTCCGACAAAGCTCGTCATTGACGGCGAAGAAGTTACCGATACGGATTCGCTTGTTATGTGTACTGTCGGCGGCTTTGATATTTCGTTTGATGAATTCAGATACTACTGGCTGTATTTTATGAACAATCTGAAAGCTATAGGTGTTGAAGTTACAACTGATCTTCTGAAATTTCAGGTATGCAACGAACTTGTATCCAACTATGGGATTATGGCTTATGCGCGCGATAACGATCTTGCTTATACCGTTTCGCAGACAGATTTTGAAGATGCTTATTTTCAGCAGCTCATGGCTTATCAGACGGAAGATCAGTATGCAGAATTCTTGCAGGAAAACTTCCTTACCGACTCTGCGCTGCAAAGCACTCTGCACTCTTATCTCGCATCTAATGTTGCGTATACCTCACTGTTCGGCGAGGAAGGCGGCAAGTTTTATGTTGCGCCCGATGCGGTAAAAGAAGCTCTGAATTCCGAAGAAGCAATAAGATGTGTTGAGATATTCCTTCCCTACTGCGCCGCCGCGGAGCTCAGCGATGAAGAAAAAGAAGGCTGGCAGGACAAAACAATGAGCGACAGGCTCGATATTCTTGAAGCCGCTTATGAAAAGCTCGATGACGCCGCTAAGGAAGAGACTAAAAAGAAGTCGCTTGAACTTGCACAGCAGGTATGTGAGCAAGCCAAAAACGGCGGCGATTTTTACGAGCTTATGGAAGATTACAACTATAATGAAGAACTGTTCCCGGAAGATGAACAGACATACAGCGACGTTGCCGGTTTCTATTTTACAGATGAGTATACCGCATATGCAGATGAATTCAGAAAAGCGGCGTTTGCTTTGAAAGAAAACGAAGTCAGCGACGTTGTAACGATCGAGGACGACGGCTATCATATAATCATGCGTTTGCCCAAGGAAAGCGAGTTTATAGAAAGCAATATTGCCGACCTTACCGTGGAATACAATTCTGCACACGCAGCGGCGCTGTTTAATGAATATTGTGCCGGCATAGAGATCACATATTCTGACGAGTACGGCAAACTTGATCTGGACAGCATATCTTAAAAGGAGAGGAAAACATATTATGATAAAAAAGTTATTGTGCGGTGTTATATCTTTGACGCTTGCGGTCAGTATGCTTTCTGCGTGCGACAGCAGCGACAGTTCGTCGGGCAGTACAGGCAGCAGCGCAACAGATTCTTCCGCTGCAGCGCTTACCCCCGAAGAAGCAGCAAAAGTTCAGATAGAAACAAGCCTTACAATTGACGGCGAAAAGATAGACACAACAGACCTGGTTATGTGTACTGTAAACGGTCAGGAAGTGCCTTTCGATGAATACAGGTATTACTGGATGACCTGCTGCGACAGCTATTCTCAGGCAGGGCTGGATCTTACAGATGCCGACACTCTGCAAGCCATAAAAAATGCGGTGGAGCAGCAGCTGCTCGACACATACGGAATAATCTCGTATGGGCTTGACAACGGCGTAACATACGGCGATGATCAGAAAAAGGCGGCAGAGGACAGCTATAACGAGCTGATAGCCAACTTTGATTCTGCTGAGTCTTACAAAGAGGCTCTTGAAGCAGAGCACATGACCGACCAAATGGTAAGAGACTATTATTACAACACAATGTGCTACAGCCTTGCAGGCAACACGCTGCTTACCGAGACAAGCCCGTTTGCCAAGACCAAAGATGATTTTCTTAAAGCTGTGGACGACGGCGAATTTTGCCGCACGCTGAATTTGCTTGTCCCCTACTCCTGCGGCGCGGAACTTTCAGACGAGGACAAAGAGGCATGGGACGAGCTGACCGTTGCGGAAAAGAGCAGCAAGTATGACACAGCCTACAGCAATCTTTCTGAGGACGAGAAAAAAGCCGCTCGGGAAAAAGCTAAGAAGCTTGCCGACGAAGTACTTGCAAAAGTAAATGCAGGCGAGGATTTCTACAAGCTTATAGATGAATACAACCTTGACCCCGGAATGGCGCTCACCGATGAAAACGACATAACCAGCATTACAGGCTACTATATAACAAAAGACTACAGCTTCGTGCAGGAATATATAGACGGCGCGTTCGCTCTTAAAGAGGGCGAGACCAGCGACCTTGTTGAAACAAGCTACGGCTACCACATAATCAAACGCCTGCCGCTTGACATGGACTATATAAACGAAAACGTTGACAGCATGACAAGCGAATACAGCCAGACTTACATCTACAAAGCCTGCAACGATTACCTTGCAAATGTCAAGATAGAATACAACGAGTATTACGACAAACTTAAAGCTGACAGTATTGCATAATAACAAACATACAAAAAACGGTTCATATTGCTATGAGCCGTTTTTATTTTGCAAAAGTGAGGTTGTCATATGCCTTTCACAAGAAAGTTTATCACAAACGGCACGACCAGACACCCGTAGACTATCCACAAAAGGCGGCGGTCGACCGATCTTTCTTTTATGATCGAATGTGTATTGCATGCCAGTAAAAGCACTGACACAATGTATATTGCTGCGTTATCGAGAAAATATGTATAGAAAAAGCCTGTAAAAGCGTTGGCTATCCATACTCTCAGATATATAGTGATCTCCGAGCGCTTTTCTTCGACCTCTTTGCCCCTGAAATTCAATATAAGAAGCGCTATGAGCACCCAGAGCAACATCGAGCGCGCATTTACCTCGCCGGCGTTCTCGGGGTCTTCTTTTAAGATCAATATCCAGACAACAGCCGACACCACAGCCAGCGCAGCAAAAAACCAGAAATAGACCGATTTTACAAACTTTCTTTTTTCCTCGCGCTCTGCTTCTTCTTTGTCATATTTTTTGCCGCCCTCTTCTTCCGGCCAATGGTTTTCGTACATATATTCACACTCCTGTCAGGAAGAACTATTCTTTTTTCATAGCCGTGGTCTCTCTTATGAATATAACGAAAACCACACCTGAATATTATCCGGCAAAAGCTCGTTCATCTCCTGCTGAAACTCAGCGAACCATTCTTCGGCATCGTCAACATAATTATAGCAACTCACGCTCAGCCTTTTTATATCCGTCTTTTTAAGAGTATCTGCAAATGCCTGTTTGTCAGATATCGCGGCGGAATTTATTTGTATATTCTCCACATTCAGGCTCTCTATAATGTCCAGAACATTGTACTCTCCGTAATCGTCATCGAAAGATAGATAGCAGACCTTGTCACCATCAAAATACCTTACCTGCCCGGAATCATTTATATAAGTGCAGTTCGATATCTTAAAACAATAAGGACCTTTTGTATAGTCGCTGTCGTAAAAGATCATTTCAATAAGCTGTCCCGAGTTTTCTATATCATCTGCAATGCCCGAAACAATATCGAGCCACAACGCCTTATCTGCGCTGTCATTTATCGTTACTCTGTATGATATTATGCCGCCTCCCTCGACAGCTATCTCGTGAAAGCCTATGTACTCTTTGTATTTTTCATATGTAGGCTTTACATAGACAAATTCGGCATAGCTTTCAGGGTCGCTTATAGGCTTGCGACGAGCTTCAGCGGCTTCATTGTACTTTTTGATCGCGATCTGTACAAAAATAAACAGCAGCAAAGCAATTATCGCAATTGCGATAACTATAGAAAGCGCTATTATTTTTATCAGACTTTTCGCAGTAAGTTTTTTCTCCATACAGATACCTCCTTATTGTGAAACATCACTTTTATGTCATATTATGCGCCGAACTGCGTTTGCTCGATAACTATCTTTGTGGCGTTGAGCTTTCTCAGTGTGCGTTTTGCAAGGCGTGTGCGCGGATTTTCAACTATCCATATGTTTGCCGCCTCCCACACCGCAAACGAGCCGACGATAGATATAAGCTCCACAAACACCGAGCCTATAATGCCGTCCAGCAGTATTGCAGCCGCCACAAACACCACGCCTATGCAGAAAAGCCACAGCTGCTTTATGCGGTTTATGCGCTTTTGGTTGGCGTTGTGCACCTTCTGCTCGCGGATAAGCTCTTGAAACGCACCGCAGACACGCTCCCTGTCAACAGCGCCGTCGCATTTTATTTTCAGGATTATTTCGTCGTCGGTGTCTTTCTTGCCATACTGCCCCGCAAGGTAGTCCGATACATCGCTGCTCAGGGTGCGGCAACTCTCGTCATACGGGCTGTAAAGCTCCTCCTCGTCATGAATTTTCAGATTTATCTCATACATATTACTTCCTCCTGCTGACATTTTTGTTGCTTTAATAGTATCACATTTCACCATACAATGTCAAGAAATTTGCATAGTTGTTCCAAATTGTAATAATTTGTAATAAAAAAACAGGGCAGCAAACATTGCGGAAAGCTGTCCTGTTTTAGTGTTTCAAATCAATATTCGTTATCTTGCCTCGCGGCGTTTGTCATTTTTGTGGAATATGGTGTAGAACAATGCTGCTGCAATTATCAGCGCCAAAGCGCCAAGCAATATAAGCTGCGTGCCCGTTCCGCCTGCCGACGGCAAATTGTGTATTTTGCCGCTGATGAATGTGTATTTGTCGGGCGGTTCTTCAACATTTATCTGCTCTGTTACTTTTTGTCCATCGCTCTCATTATATACATTATTACCGTTCTTATCCATTATCCGCAGGAACATATAATTTGCAGGCTCTGTACCCTCAGTTATGGTGTAAGTTGTATTCGGCAAGATGTTTGAGAATGTGATGCTATCACCGTGCTTTAGGCTGAAAGTGTATGTAACTTCTGTATCTTTATTAAGGACAAGCGTTTTTTCTTCACCATCAACTGTTACTTTTACTGTACGCTCTTTTTCTGTAATATCAGCAGGAAGTTTATCGGCATCAAGTTTAAATGTCGCAGTAAAGCTAAACTCTGTTTCATCATCATTACTGCTGACTACTTCTTTTTCTACCGTAAGCGTGCCAAGGCTGATGTTTTCAAAAGGTATGGTGGCTGTCAACGGCGTTGTCGGCGACGGATCTGTATCAGCAGTGTTGAAAAGCTTTGTAACTTCTGTACCGTCACCATATTTATATGTTGCGCTTACATTCAGTTCACCGGTCGGAATGTCGCCCACCATAACACGAGCAACTTCCACTGTAAGCGTAACTGTATCATGTCGGCAAAGCATATTCTTTTCCGCCAAGTTTGTGGTATCTTCTGAAATGGTGAATGTATAGGTCGCCATATCTTCATCAGCAGGCAAACCATTTATTATTATGTTGCCAAGAACCTTTGTTATTACATCTGTTGCAGTAGCGCCTTCAGTACCGCTTATTGTTGCGGTATAATTTCCTGTATCTTCATCTTTGGTGAGTGCGGTAGCGGTATCTGGCATTGTCAGAAAACCACCTTCAATTGCCGTTTTAGCAGCCGCATCTGGCATTATTGTGAAAGTAAAGCTATCGTCATCCTTCCAGTTCCTGCCGATGATTTTCTTTTCGATCTCAAGGGCAAACTCTTCCGAGGTGTCATTGTAAATGTTGGTGCGTTTGATAGGGTCTGCAACTGTGTAATCTTTAAATTCATCGAGCTTGTTGCCTTCCGCATCAGTAAATTCAAACACTAAACTTAAAGTGCCGTCGTTATTATCTGTAGCGGTAACCGTTATTGTGATAGGCTCAGGCTGTGTAATACCTCCGGCAGTGAGCCTCTCAGCCAAAGTAAAAGTATATGTAACCGGCTTGGTGAAAGTTATGGGAGCAAAACTATTGATATACTTATCGTCAGCGCCTTTGTTAGTAGAATCGATAGTTACTGTTGCCGCAGCACTTGCGTCATTCAACGAACAACCGTCAGGATTAGTAGCATCAGGCGTAAGAGTAAACGTAAACACGTCATTTTTACGCCATGTTCTGCCGGTAAGTATTTTTTCAACCTGCGGAGTCCATACAGCCTGTGCGCTGTAGGTGTTTGTTATGGTCATGGTGTGGCCGTCAGTGCCAAACGCAGTGCCTGGGGCATCGTGATGTTCCCATTTCCAAAAGTACAGCTTTGCATCTGTCGGTGCAGTGGTTGTGCTTTCTCGTTCTTGCAGCATACCTTTGCTATCAACATAGTAAAATTTAACACTACCTATAAGACCATCTTTATCTTTTTCATAATCGCTTTCAGATGCTGTAAGCCACGTTACTTGGTCCAAAACGCCTTGCCTTGTTTTACATTCTGATTTATCATCACCCTTAGATAACGTTATATCAATTTCTTCAATAATGCCGTCCTCTTCTTCTTTTCCTGCTTCACCACTACTAATTGTTCCCTGTTCAGTGTTGTTAAGCACTATAGTCAGTGTGTACACACTTTCGTCATAGGTTATGCCGTTAATAACATTATCCTCTGCACCCTCAGGCAGCTTCTCTTTAATAGTAAATTTATAAGTAACAGGCAATGTTTCCGGGGTCAAGCCATTGTCTATAATTTCTTGATTAGTCGGTATTGTCTGCTCAGGGTTTGCAGGTGTCCAGACATTTCCGTCAGGATAAACATACTGCACGGGGAATTCAATATCCTTAAATTTGAACGACTTAAATTCAAGTTTTTCATCAGCTCTTGTAAATGTATACTCCCAACCCGTATCATCAGTAAGTTTTATAAGATTAGCAGGCTTGCCGGTATCAAATCCCGATATAACAAGATTGCCGTTTTTTACTGCATCTATGGTGACAGCACCTTCACACTTTATCTCAACAGTAAATTTATCAGCATTATCGCCTGTCAACCACTCATTGAGTTCTCTGCCGGTAAAAAGCTTAGTGATATTGTAACTTGTTGATTGCTCCGCAGGCGCAGTTTTATAAGTGTTCGTAAACAGCGGGCTGCTGCCGGAGAACGTTTTGAAAGCTGAATCATCATCTTCCCTGTAAGTAATATTTGAAACTTCCGCCTCCAGATGAGTATTCCCTGTTGTCATAGGCGTGTCGTCTTCCTCATCATTCGGATCATCATATTTTCTCACAACAGAAACAGTCACTTTGTAAGTGTAGGTAGAGTGCTCCAGATTCAGCATATCATCACTCGTCGGATTTTCCTCGGTAATAGTAAAGGTATACTCGCCTGCCATGGGGAACTGTACGCCTTGGAATTTTGGCGCAGATGTACTATCAGATTTTGAATCGGTAAGCAAATCTTTTGACATCTTAGTATCAGCGCTGGCGTATATTTTTCCATCAACTGTATAATTATAGTAATCATCGTCATAGCTTATAGTGACATTGCCAGATGCAGCTGTACCATTAAAATTCGCAGCAAATGTACTAAGTTCAGCCAAAACATCTGCGGAAACAGAGCCTAGTATGCCCTGTTCTTCTGCCGTAACTTGTATGTCATGTGTTCCATCAGTAAGGTCTGCAACTTCTTTTGGGGCATTGGTAACAATGTTAAATGTAAATGAATCTTCTGTTACGCCTGTAGTTCCACCGCCTTGCCATGCCCTGCCAACAATGCGCTTTCTGATTTTCAGCGAAGTATCCGCAGGCGCATTACCAATGGCAAAAGAAGCATAGCCTTTACTATCAAAATTATAAACATACTCAGTGCCTTCTGCTATAGTTTTGTTCGATGGTATGACCTCATAATACTCCTGCAAAATGCGGTAACCGTCAGGCGCGAACACCTCACGAACAGTATAAGTTTGAGTTGGATCAAGTCCCGTGAAAGTCAGATGACCGTTCGATCTTGAAGTTGCCGAGCCGATATAGTGTTCTGATATCCAATCTACATTATTTTTAGAGATATTCTCCATTGTTGTTGCCATATCGCCCTTGTACAAACGGAAAGTAGCGCCCTGAAGTGCATTTTGCTTTGCAGCATCATCTTCGTCATGGAATTTGTATATCTCTATCGTGCCGTGCGCCTCGGAATTTGTGACCGTTATCTCATTGCTGTCAGAAAGTATATTGCGGTCTATTACGGCTCTGTATTCATCTGCACCTTCTGTGCTTATCTTTTCCCAGCCGGTGATTTCACCCAGATCAGCTTCATCAGATACGCCGTCGCCATTCTGGTCGGGCAGGTCGCTTACAGAACATTCACCGTCAGGCTTTGCAAGTCCTGCACCACTAAATACTGTGTCGAGCGATATTTTGGAAGCTGAACCAAGAAAACGGCTATACTTGCCCTTTGTTTTGTCGTAAGCAAATGTATACTTGTAAATATAATCATTGTCGATAAAATACTCAGCCGAAACAAAATAATCAGCAACATCAGAACCATTTATTTCCGTTGGCAGAAACTGATTTTTGCTCGTCCACGAGCCGCCGGCAGACAACGTGCGGTACTCATAAACATTTGTACCGGAACTTTGATCAAGGTAGGATATTTCATAAATTACAGTATCAGGGTGCGTGCCGCTTGTATTCCAATCCTTCTTCAAAACAAGCGAACGGTCAAGCAAAGGATACCAATAACCAACGTCTACCGCGCAAACGCTGCTGTCAACATTTGGAGCATTTTCGGTATCACTTGTGTTTGCCTTATATGTAAGATGTGTCGGGTCAACGCCGCCGCCGCCGACTTTTATCTTCTGAATTTCTGTACCTTTATAATCAGTCTTAAAACTATGGCTCGCATAATAGCCGTATATATTAGAGGTACTGATTAACCTAGCAATTTGACTTTCACTGGTAAGTGTATAACTGCTGTCAGGGCGCACTACTTCATATAGATACTCCGTGCCATTTGTCTTGTCATACGTCAGATTTGTAAAAACATAGCTTCCGTCGGTTCGGGTAACACCTATGTCTACAAATTCGTAAGTTACGCCGGGAGTAATTGCAGTTACCAAATCCATTTTTCCGCTGTCGGCATTATAATTATAATACTTTTTACCCGAAACAGTTGCAGTATCACTTGTTTTCTTGTACAGATTAAGTGTAACGCCGCTCATCAAGTGTTCGCCGTTTGCGCCGCTGTCATCATATACGCCGTTGCCTTGTATGCCGCCTGCACCAACATCATAAAACACACGTCCTGACAGCTTGAATAATTCTTCATCTTTAGGCGGATCTACAATATACAACAGTTCGTCATTATTCTTTGCTGTTGCAGGTTTTGCAGGTATAAATGACCAATAGTTGGCTATAGCAAAGTCTGTGGTGGACATTCTACCGCTAGCAGGCTTATTATATGGACTTTCTGTTAATTCATATTCATTAGTAGTACCATCTGATTTACCAACAGGATATATTGAACTATCCAAATATTCTATCATTTTCTTTTGCGCATCTGTAATAGGCTCAGCACCAGCAGTACCTAATACTTTACCATTAGTATCAAAATAATCAATAATATTTGTTGTGTGACTGTGGTCTCCTACCCTTATTGTGCTTTCACGTCCTTTAATGTAAGCAGACTGTCGGGCTGCATATTCACCGCCCTTGTACTGCCCGTTGTATATACCACTAGTATATGTGTCCGCATTAAAATTTCGATATTGCCAATAATCCCCTTTTTCGTGATTTGCAAAAAATTTATCAATAGCCCACGTTGTAGCTTTGTCAGGATGACCCGTAACTTTACTTTCAGATATACCTGTTACCGCAACATTTTCGCCATAATATATGGCTGTTTCATCATAATATATAACATTTTTTGTTAAGTCATAGATAGAACCCGGGGTATCCAACTGTTTTCCACTCTTATCATAAATGTGACTTAATCTTGTAAACGTGATACCACCGGAAGCATACTCCATATCGAAAATAGGAAAATGTATTTCTCCGGCTTTTGCAGTAACAGTATATACAATATCATTGAGATTGTAAGTATCAGGAGGAACAGGTTTACCGTTTCCGTCACAGCCGTTCCAATAAAAATAGTTGGTAGAATTAGGTTTGACAACTCCCGATATTTCCACAGGAGCAAAATTTTGGTCTTTTAATCTACCGTGATCAAACTCCAGACGCAAAGTGGCTGTTGTAGCTTCTTTAACGTCAAAAGCGAAGTAACCGCCTACACCGGTATACGCGCCGGGAACTTCCCTTACTCCACCTCCGTCAGTAATCTCCACGCGTCCTACAAAACGGATATTGGTAGCAGGGTCGGGCTGTATCGCCTTTTCATAAAGCTCGCCCTCCAGATCAACATCAGGATATTCCAAAAAGATATAAAAGCTCTTGTCTTTTTCCGTTTCCTTGTTGCCCGGATATACGAAGAATGAGCCCATTTTTTGAAAGCTGTTAGTGTTTGAAACATCTTTTACCGACTTATATACTATCTCGCCGGTTGCATTGTCAAAAATACCTCTGTTATTAGAAAAGAAGTTATATGTATATGGAGCAGCATCATTGAACGTCATTCTGTATATATAACTATCAGTGGTAAGAATATAGTATGATTCAGTAACGTTTTTATTTGACGAAGAAACAGTGCTCATTTGCAAGGACAGAAAATCCGCATAGGTACGACCTGTTTGTTTCTGGCAGTTCTCGTCAAATACTGTGATGTTCAGCGCAGCTATAAGACCGCCGGCATCATTATATACTAAATTACCATTAGAGTCTCTTGCATTATCATGATCATCAATATAGTTGTTATCTGCTGTCGGCCATTGAGAACCTATTGCTCTCTCATCAGCCATATTAGGATTTGCAGCGCCCGTTCCGTCATAAGAATGAAATTCAAATGTGTACAGACCGGTTTCTTTAACTTTGTAAGTATAAGGAGTATATTTAGCACCGCCATATTCAGCATTAAATGTGCCGTCTTTATTCATTGTCATTTTAATTGCGGCAAATTCGGCTTTCGGGCTTGCAATGTAACCTGTCGTATCACCATCAGAATTGCGTATATCTATAGGTATCTTATTACCTTTAAGGTCAGTCATAATAATATCAACAGAACCTTCATCAGGAAAATGAGTCGTACTACTATAGCCACCACTACCACTAACTACGGTTAATTTTTCGCTTAATTTATTATCAACGTCTATTCCGGAATTGTAAACACTTGAACCAAGACAAATAGTTTCTCCTTCAAAAGCATAAACGTGGAATATAGTTCTTTTATAAACGCCGCCGAACTGAGCAAATTTTGCATTTCGAGTATTTTCATCCTTACCGTCTACATATGTACAAGCATAATAAGAGCGCGCAGCCTTCCAATAATCATTATTTGTAGGGTTACCATCTCCGTCACTATCCCACATATGCTCCAGCGTTTCGTCTTTATACTCATCAGGGTCAGGCATTGCCCCCCCATCTTCGGCTTGGGCTATGGTCTCATTCTGAAAAAGGCTGTCTATGCCGTTAAAAAGCGATATTATCATACAAAGGCTCATCAGCGCGGCTAAAATGCGCGTTTTATTTAACCTTCTCTTTTTCATAATACATCACCTCATATATACTATGCTGTCGGTTTTGGCTGCTTTACCGACCGCTGAAAATTCATTTTTATATATACACAGATATTATATCACAAACAATTGAATTTTGCAACCCCTTTGAGCAATTTTTATTATTATAAATTTTTTTGTCGTAATGATTGAAAAATGAAAGTAAATAGGTTATAATAGTATTATAGCAAATTGTGCCTTGCGGCAAATATATATAATGGAGAGCTGAACATGAAGAAACGGTTTCTTATATGCTTGACTATACTATTTATAATGGTGGGGGCTTTGTGCCCTGCCGCCTTTGCTGAGGATAACGATCACGAAGTGCTGAAGGTGGGCTTTTTCGCCTTTTCGGGCTACCACGTTATTGACGAGGACGGCCACCGCAGCGGCTACGGCTATGAATTTCTGCAAAGGCTTTCTATTCACGCAGGCTGGTCGTATGAATACATAGGTTACGAGGGTTCTTATGCCGATTCGCTTGATATGCTCCGCAGCGGCGAGGTGGATATTGTAACGTCTGTATCTAAAACGCCCGAGCGCGAGGAAGAATTTTTGTTCTCAAAGCAAAATATCGGCGTAAATTCTACGATACTTACGGTAAAAATAGGCAATACAAACGTTGTTGCAGGCGACTATTCAACATACGACGGCATAGAAATAGGTATGCTGAAAGACAACTCCAAAAATACGACGTTTGAAAACTTTGCAAAGGAAAAAGGCTTTGATTTTGAGCCTGTGTATTTTGATACGCAGGAGCAGCTTTCGACCGCTCTGCAAGATGACAAGATAGATGCCTCAGTTTCGGGAAGTCTGCGGCTTTTGGACAACGAGTGGATACTGGAATCTATAGATGCCAGCCCGTTTTACATATGCACACGCAAAGACCGCACCGACCTTATGGACAGGATAAACGCGGCTATTGACGAAATGGATCTGCACGACCCCAACTGGCGCGATACGCTGCATGAGACATACTACTCGACCGACCATTCGGGTTCTATAATCATGAACGCAGGCGAGCGCAAGTTTCTTGAAGATCTTCACGCTTCGGGAAAGGTTTTGAAGGTGCTGATAAATCCCGACCGCGTGCCATACTGTTATTTTGACGGCGGCAAGGCGAAAGGCATTCTGCCCGAGATATTCAGCGATGTTGCAAAGCGGCTTGACCTGAAATATGAGTACATACCGGTCAAAGACAGAAACGAATATTACAAGCTGCGTGCAGAGGAATCTGCCGACATTGTGCTTGATTTTGCAGGTGATTACTATCTTGCAGAGCAGGAAGGCTACAAGATAACGGTGCCGTACTTCCACACAAATTTTGCAAGGCTCACTCTGCAAGGCTTCAAGGGCGAACCCGAGCGCGTGGCACTGCTTGAAAGAGCCGATGCGCTCAACGACCTTGTTAAAGAGCAGTACAGCGAAGAGCAGATAATACGCTGCGCCACCACCGACGATTGCGTTCAGGCGGTTCTTGATAAGCGTGCCGATGCGACGATACTGTACTCTTACACCGCGAACCATTATGTTCGTGAAGATACCAAAAAGCGCTTGCTTTCGGTAGTTTTCGGCGATACTTCCCTATCCTTCGCTGTAGGCAACGATGTTGAGGGCGGCAGATACCTGCTTTCTCTGCTGGACAAGGGTGCTGACTGCTTTACCGAAGCGCAGCTTGAATCTATTCAGTCACGAGAGATAGACAACAGTATCGACACCAAGATAGGGCTTACATCTTTCCTTTATAACAACCCTATCTACGGCATTGTCGGCACGATAATGATACTCTTGCTGGTGTTTACGATAGCCATGCTCGTGGTGCGTTCACATAACCAGAAACGCCTTAAAAAGAGGATAGCGCTGGCAACGGGCGAACTGGAGGCAAAGACGTTGCAGCTTGAAGAAAACGCGCAGGAACTTTCAAACGCTCTGAAAGCCGCAGATGCCGCAAACCGCGCTAAAACTACGTTTCTTAACAATATGTCACACGACATACGCACGCCTATGAACGCTATAATAGGCTACACGGCGCTTACAACAGCGCATCTTGACAACGAAGAACGCGCGCGCGACTATCTTGCGAAAATAGCGCAGGCTTCAAACCACCTGCTCAGCCTTATAAATGATGTTCTTGACATGAGCCGCATAGAATCGGGCAAAGTTACTATTGAAGAACGCCCCGAAAATCTTGCCGACATTTTGCAGGGACTGCGCAACATTATTCAGTCTGATATTCACGCCAAGGGGCTGGAGATGTTCATTGACACGGTAGACGTAACGGACGAAGAAGTTTTCTGCGACAGGCTTAGGCTCAATCAGGTACTGCTCAATCTTACATCTAACGCTATAAAATTCACGCCGACGGGCGGCAGTGTTGCCATACGCGTAACGCAAAAGCCTTGTGAAACCCCGGGTTGCGGTATATATGAATTTTGCGTAAGCGACACCGGCATAGGCATGAGCCCCGAATTTATAGAAACCGTGTTTGACCCATTCACCAGAGAGCGGAATTCTACCGTAAGCGGCATACAGGGCACAGGTCTTGGTATGGCGATAACCAAAAATATTGTTGACATGATGGGCGGCACGATAAGCGTCAGCAGCGTTCCCGACAAAGGCTCGCAGTTTACGGTTTCGCTCCAGCTGCGGTTCACGGCACAGCACAAAGATATCATGCCGATAATCGAGCTCAGCGGCGTGCGCAGCCTTGTTGTTGACGACGATATGGTAAGCTGCCAGAGCGTTTCAAAAATGCTGCGGCAGATAGGCATGAGGGCTGAATGGACGCTTTCGGGACGTGAGGCCATTGTGCGCGCATCGGAGGCGGTGGAACTTGCAGACCCATTTGCAGTATACATAGTTGACTGGTCGATGCCCGAGATGAACGGCGTTGAAACAGTGCGCAACATTCGCAGAACGGTCGGCGATTCAATGCCTATAATACTTATGTCGGCGTATGACTGGTCGGATATTGAGGCAGAAGCGCGCGAGGCTGGCGTTACCGGCTTTATAAGCAAGCCGCTGTTTGCCTCCGACCTGCACCGCAAGTTGGAGGACTGTCTGGGTCATGCCGACAAGGGCAAAGAGACCGGCAACACAGTAAAGCGAGATGACCGCTTCACAGGCAAATGCATACTTCTTGCCGAAGATAACGACCTTAACCGCGAGATAGCAGTTGAGCTTTTAAGCGATGCAGGATTTAAAGTCGAAACCGCTGAAAACGGTCAGATAGCGTGCGACATGGTGCTTAAAAGCGCAGCAGGACATTACAACCTTGTTCTTATGGACATTCAGATGCCGATAATGGACGGCTATCAGGCCACGAAAGTTATACGCGGCGCTGAAGACCCTGCTGTTGCAAATATTCCAATAATCGCAATGACCGCCAACGCCTTTGAAGAGGACAGGAAAAAAGCCCTTGAAATGGGTATGAACGGACACTTAGCAAAGCCTATTGATATTGCAAAGATGATGAAGCTTTTAAAAGAACTTTTCAGCGAATAAAAACTGCCGCCCCGTTTTGTGCGAGGCGGCGATCTTTTTTATTCTTCTTTAAGTACCTCTTTGGGCGAGTTTGAACCTATCACAGCCAGCGGCATTATCATAGAAAGCGCGAGGTACAAAACTATTACCAAAGCGCATACGGCAAAGTGCCATACGCCAAAAGTTATGACCGTTTCTTTAAAGAAAGTCAGCTTGCCGACTATAAGCACTACAGCCGCCAGTATGCTTGCTATACCGCAGGTTATTGCGCTATTCTTCAAACTGTGAAGTGCACACGTTCTCCACCTTGCACCGCAGATGTAGAATATAGCATAATTTCTAAGCTGGCGTTTGGTGTATATCGCACTGATAGATACGGTTGATATTATCGTCAGTATGAATATGCAGACAGCGATCGGGAAAAGCGTGTACATCTGCTCATAAATGTACTGCATACTGTTGCTGTAAACCTCTGAAAGAGGGGCATAGCTGCCCTTTGCGCGACTGAGTTTTTCGCCCAGTTTTGTATATTCTTCATCGGTCATGTTATCGCAGAACACAAACTGCGCACCGTGAAGCGCACCGTCATGCCCATAGCAGGCATATGTGTCTGAAATTCTCGTTAGCAAAAGGTCGCCGGTTTCGTATTTATTATTGAACACGGCGTATATATCATTGTAAGAGTGCGGAACATAGTTATTCACAATGTATGAAGCAATTGCAGCATTATCCTCGGTAACACCGATTATTTTGTACCTTGCAAAAGCTACCTTGTCGGGCGCGCCGTTTTCGTCAAAGCTCATTATTATATCGCTCTCGAAAACATCTCCGACCTTATATCTTCCGCCGCATGAAGTCACTACCGCAGGAATATAGCCGTCTTTTTCGTAAGTTTCATCGGTGTCTGCCAGCCATTTGCCCTCTTTTATAGGCGGCGAGTAAGCCTTTATAAATTCATCTGAGTATGAAATGCCGTCAAGAGCCGTGTCACCGTCATAAGCATTGACAAACTGGTTTGTAATGCACTCGGCGCCGCCCGTTATTTCTGCCAGTTTTTCGGGATATGTAGCCATATCGCTGAAAATAAGCATATAGCCTTTTCTGTCAATGTATTTTTCAAACGGCAAAAACATCGCATACCTTGAAATTACCGCTGATACTATCAAAGTCAGCATAGTTATGACCGCCGCAAGCTGAACTACTTCAAACACTTTCATTATGCCGAATTTGTTTGTTGACTTTGCAGATTTTTTCATATCCACAAGACTGTGAGAGCGAACGGTGTGTATTATCATAACAAGCAAAACAAGCGTTGAGGCGGCTATGTATATACCAAAAACTGCGGCATAAAGTTTAAAGCTGTAAGCGCCTGCCATGTTCGGGAAAAGCCCCGAAAGATGTGGCATTATAAGTTTGTGATAAACAAGCTGTGTAAGTACAAATAATGGTACATTTATAATAAGACATTCCAGCAGATAAGAAGCTATCGCCTTGCCCTTTGAGCAGCCGCATATTCTGAAAACCGCCAGCTGTGACGAGCGTTTTTCAAGTATATAGCGATAGAGTATTGCCATATTTATTGCTGCCAGCACAGCAATTATCACCGATATGAGCATTATCGTTTTGTAGTAATATATCTCTGTGGCGGCTGTAAATTCTATAGGCTGCAAATAAACAAGGTCGCCAAAAATGCTTCTGACGGCAGCGGCTATATCGTTATACTGCTTTTTGGTGATGCTGTTATTGAAACGAAAAGTAAAACAGCGGTATTCATGATCGCCTGCGCTGTCTAAAAGAACTTCAGAGCCTTTCGGGACGGCGGTCAGCGGAATGTATAGCATATGGCTCATGCCGCCTGTATCGATGACTTTCTTTATAGTGTATTTTTCACCGCCGAAAATTATAGAATCCGCATCGGGCGGCAGTGTTTTCATCTGTATAGTGTAATCATATTTTGAATATGTGACGCTGTAAACTTTCTTGGCGTCAAATGTAGCATCGGTAACACAAACAAGCTTCTCTTTGCCGCTCATTTCATGCTCAGTAAACATACCCTCCGCATCGATTATCTGACCGTCTTTGATACCGCAAGAATACCCTACTATGCCATATGATGCTTCTGCTTCGTCAGAGTACATTATCGTATCATCTGAAAAGCCTGCGCTCCCGTCCTCCGAAGATCCTGCAAAAAACGGCGACGGCGTAAGAAAACCTACCTGTATATACGGCATATCTTCTTCACAACTTGCAGGCATAGAATGCAAAAGTTCTATGATCTTTTCGGGGGTTATACCGCTTGCCGTTGGGAGACCAGTACACTGCAAAACGTGCGTGTTTTCGTCGCTTATAAGAATATCAAGAGTGTTAATCTCTTCTGCCTCGCCTTTGGAAATTATAACATTATAGTTTTGATAAAGCCCGTATGAAAAGCATATAACAAGGCATGAAACTATAATGTTCAGCACCAAAAGCAGCGAAAAAAGCCGCTGTTTTTTAAACTGCCCGACCAAATTTTTGTACACTATTTTAAGAATATTATCCCTCGCAAAAATTTACTGCTTAAAAGTATAACGGTTTTCACAAAACGCTGCAATACATTTCACCAAACTTTCACCGCGCCATCACAATCTTTGGCAGCATAAACAATAATGCACGAATTTTCTTGTATAAAACAAATAAAAATACGTGCATTAAAATTTCTATAAAATTGTATAAAACCTAGCCTTGAACTGCCCTTTTCAGCCTTTCAAGACCGTCTTGCACCAGCGCCCTCGGGCAGGCGATGTTCATTCGCAAAAAGCTTTCGCCGCCCTTGCCATACTGTGCGCCATTTGAAAGATACAGCCCTGTTCTGCGGCGTATCTCATCTGCAAAAGAGGCAGAATTATCGCTTACTTTTGAAATATCCAGCCAGAGAAGATATGTTGCCTGCGACTGCACTAATTTTACTTGCCTAAGCTCCTTTTCAAGAAACTTCCCGACCAGCTGTTTGTTTTGAAAGATATATCCGCGCAGCTCGTCAAGCCACCTGCCGCCCCTATTAAACGCCGCCACAGCCGCCTGCACTGCAAACGCGTTAGGTTCGGCAACTTCATCGGTGTTCAGCGCACGCTTTACCTTGTTGTAAAGATGTTCATTCGGCACATACGCGGCAGAAGTTTGCAGCCCTGCAATATTAAAAGCCTTGGTCGGCGACAGGCACACAACGCAGTTTTGTTCACAAATTTCTGATACAGAGGCATACGGCACATATTCGCATTCGGGGTCGGTAATGTCACAGTGTATCTCGTCCGCTATCACAGTAACGCCGTGCCTGTGGGCAAGCTCGCCGACTTTCGCAAGCTCTTCCCTGCTCCATATGCGCCCCGTCGGGTTTTGAGGATTGCAGAATATCATCAGCGTGGTCTGCGGCTGTGCAAGGCATTTTTCCAAAGCGGAAAAATCAATGCTGTAGCTGCCGTTTTCGTACCTCAGAGGGCACTGCAAAACGTTTCTGCCGTTGTTAACGATGCAGTTGAAAAATATGTTATACACGGGCGTGAGTATGACGACATTTTCGGCGGCGGTGGTAAGCTTTCTCACGCAGCTAGAAATTATAGGCACTATGCCCGTGCTGAAAATCAGCCGCTGTTTGTTCATCATAAAATTGTGCCGCGTTTGCCACCAGTCGGCATACGCATCATACCATTCATCGGGAATTATCGTGTAGCCGAAAACGCCGTGCTGTGCACGTTTTACTATCTCCTCGGTTATCTCGGGCGCGGTCGGAAAGTCCATATCCGCCACCCACATGGGCAGCTCGCCTTTTTGTATATCCCACTTAAGCGAGTAGGTGCCGCTGCGGTCGATCACTTTATCAAAATCATACATAATATCATCTCCTATATTTTAAGTATAACATTCCCTGCGATAGCTGTCAAGCATAGTCGGCTATTCACAATAAGTATTTGTAATTTTCAAAGAATTGTGCTATACTGATAATGGAGGCGAATAAAATGAAAGAATACATCGGCGGCACATACACGGGTGAACGCGCCATGTTTCAGGCTGAAAACGCAATTTTCAGAGAATGCACTTTTGACGACGGCGAGTCACCTCTCAAACACAGCAGCAATATAAAAATATATGAAAGCTCATTCAAATGGAAGTACCCTATATGGTATTCGCATGACATCTTTGTAAGCGGCAGCACGTTTTTTGAAATGGGCAGAGCAGGCATATGGTATACAAACAACATAACCGTTAAAGATACCATGTACATCGCGCCGAAAGGTTTCAGACGGTGTGACGGCATAACGCTTGAAAATGTGTCGTTTACAAACGCTGCCGAAACGCTGTGGGACTGCAGGAACGTGAATATGAAAAAGGTATCGGCAAGCGGCGATTACCTTGCCATGAACTGCGAGAACATGGAGATAGACGAACTTGAACTGGTGGGCAACTATTGCTTTGACGGAGCTAAGAATATAAATATACGAAACTCACGACTGATAAGCAAAGACGCTTTCTGGAACAGCGAAAACATTACCGCGCAGGGCTGCTACATTTCGGGCGAATACCTCGGCTGGAACGCTAAAAACCTCACGCTGATAAACTGCACTATTGAGAGCCTGCAAGGTCTGTGCTTTGTAGAAAACCTTAAAATGGTAAATTGCAGGCTGCTGAACACCACGCTTGCTTTTGAATATTCTACCGTTGACGCCGACATATGCGGAACTATAGACAGCGTTAAAAACCCCTCGGGCGGCATAATTCGCTGCGATGGCATTGACGAGCTTATTATGGAGCGCGACAAGGTCGACGTGAACAAAACGAAAATTCAAATTCGGCTGGATTCAAAAAACGCTGTGTAAGGCGGTGAAATTTATGAAATTTTACGCTATTGCGCTTTTGATAATGGCAACTGCATCATCAGTAATGACGACCGGCTGTGCAGATACAAGCGAAATTTCGCAGGATATTTCATCTGCCACGGTGCAAACGCAGCAAAGCGAGGACAAGGAGGAGACCATGACTGTTACTGTAAACGGCGAGAGCTACACTGCGCATTTTTATGATACAAAAGCGGCTGAGAAATTCAAATCAATGCTGCCGATTTCTTTCACGATGAGCGAGCTTAACGGCAACGAAAAGTACATTTATACGGACACTAAATACCCGACAAGCGCAGAAAAGGTGGGCAATATCAAAAAAGGTGAGATAATGCTTTACGGTGACAACTGCATAGTGCTTTTTTACGATAGCTTTTCAACGCCGTATTCGTACACCAGGATAGGCTATATCGAGAACGCCGACGGCTTGGAAAACGCGGTAGGTAAGCAGGACGCGCAGGTAAAGTTTGATAAATAAAATCGTTGGTAATACGAAAAATCGGAATTTATCAGAGCACACATACGTCACACAGCACACAAAACTTTTAATTCTTGTCAAGAAAGGAAAAGTTTTCGATCGACCTCTTTTTTACAGTTGCTTCGCAACTGCCAAGGGTCGTCAAGGTCGTAGCGTATGCAAGCATACGCCGATGAAACCCTCGTCGCCCTCCGCAGAGGGCGAAATCCCCTTACGGTAGGCGCTCCGCAAAGGGTGAATTTAAAAACAGTCCGGTGGACTGTTTTAGCAGAGGAGAGGCTCTGCAAGAGAGAGCCTCTCCTTTGATAAGACCTAGCTATTTTGCCGCGTTCCATTCTGGAACGCCGTACAGTGTTAAAAATTCATAACAAGTAAACGCGCAAAAGTTTTGGCTCACTCAAAATGAGAAGATAACAAAATAAAAGAGTGGCGGTGAACAGCTCCGCAGGCTGCGCGTAAGCGCAATTTTAAATAAAATATACCGATGAATTATTTTTCATCGGTATGTTTTTTTACTATCACAATATTTTCGGCAGCAGTCTGAACAAAAGTATCGCACCGCCAAGGACTGTAAGCACCACGCCGGTTGCCCTGTTAAGCGCAGCAGGTGTGGCTTTGTTTGCAAAAAGCGCTGCCACCCTCGCCCACAAAAGCGTAGATGCCACACACAGCGCAAGGCAGAAAACGTCCGGCATTCCGCCTATGACAAAGTGCCCTGCCGCACCCGTAAACGCCGTGAAAGTCATTATAAAAACGCTTGTGCCGACCGCTGTTTTCAGTTCATAGCCCAGCACGCTTGTCAGTATCAGCAGCATCATCATTCCGCCGCCTGCGCCTATAAAGCCGCAGACAGAGCCTATAACCGCGCCGCACGCCACCGACTGCACAGCACGCTTTTTTGCATCGGCAGACATCATTGCTTCTTTGGTCGTCATATCGGGTCTTACTATGAATTTTATACCAAGAAGCATCGTCATAAACACCGAAAAACTGCCCATTGTGGCATTTGGCACTTTGCTTGCGGCATAGCTGCCCAGCAGTGTGAAAACCAGCACCGTGAGCATCATAATTATGCCGTTTTTTATATCAAGATTTTTGTTTTTGCCGTACGTATATGCACTTACGGCGCTTGCAAGAACATCGCTGGCAAGGGCTATGCCCACCGCCTGATAGGCAGGCATATCGAGAAATGTTATCAGCATGGGGCTTATCACCGCAGCCGCGCTCATGCCTGCAAAACCCGTGCCAAGTCCTGCGCCTGTTCCTGCAAGAAAGCAAACCAGTATTTTCAGCAGCATTTTTTCACCTCAAAACATCTATAAATGAATTATATACCGAACTTTAGTATCTGTCAAGCAGATTTATGCAATATGCACAAAAGTTTCAAAGTTTTTTTACTTGTGAAACGGAAATATTTGTGTTATAATATACGTATAGTATGTTTTAAAGCGGAAAAGAGGTGCTGAATATGCTGCCCGAAAAATACAGTGAAAATATGGTAAAGATAGTTGAGAGCGATGACAGCACTCTGCACTTTTATCAGAATGTAAAAGAAAACAAGCTTTACTGCCTTACAAAAGGCTTTGATACAAAAGGCATTGACGACTTTTGCCGTATGATGCACGAGCTTGATATTTTAGAGCCCGGGTCTTTAAGCGTTTTTGACGTGTTCTGCGAACGCATTGACGAGGGCATTATAAACGGCAGCGATGAAAACAACATCAGCACCGAGATTGCGGTAAAGCTGACAGCGGACGGCGGCTATGAAATGTGCCACCTGCACGCGTTTTACAGGCGCGACGAAAACGGCAGGATAACCGACATACATTACAACCTGCGCCCGTATGTGCAGAAAGAGTATTTTTACAGAGAAGTGCTGCGCAATTTTTCTTCCGACAAGAACCCGAAGATATATACGCAGCAGTGCAGAAATGTTATCGATACGCACCCCGACAAGGATATAGCTTTCATACAGTTTGACGTTGAGAGATTTAAGCTCTTGAACGACACTTACGGTGTTGAAAAGTGCGATGATCTGTTGCAGTTTTTCAATGATTCTCTCGCGCTGGTATGCACCGATGAACAGCCGTTTTGCAGGCTTACCGCCGACGTTTTTATGATAGTTACGCCGTTTGACACCAAAGACGAGCTTGTGGCTTTCATCAGAAAGATAGAGAGCCTTCTCAGCGGTTTTGGCGGTATGGAATATCATCTGTATTTTGGTGTTGCCATTGTTGACGACAGAAGTTTGCACACGCGCAGGCATGGCGACAATGCATCTTTGGCGCGGCAGCTGATAAAGGGCAACGCTATTGAAAATATCCTGTTTTTTGACAGCTCGATGAAGTCCGATCTGCAAAAGAAACAGCATATTGAAGAGGACATGAACAAAGCTCTTTTAGACAATGAATTTGTGATGTATTTGCAGCCGAAATACTCTATAAGCAGCGGCAAGATAATCGGCGCTGAGGCATTAGCTCGGTGGCAGCACCCCGAAAAAGGCATGATCTCCCCTGCTGATTTCATACCAGTATTCGAGCAAAACGGTTTTATTCTAAAGCTTGACTGCTTTATCTGGGAGCAGGCGTGCAAAAAGATCCGCGAGATAATAGACCTAGGGCTTACGCCTGTGCCTATCTCGGTGAATATATCGCGCGAGTACATACAGACTTTTGACGTTATCGGCGAGATCAAAAAGCTTATAGAAAAATATGACATACCGCAGCCGATGCTGGAGCTGGAGATTACCGAAACGGTAGATCAGCGCGGCGTTGAAGACATAGTAAAAAAGATGAAAGACGCAGGTTTTACTATGCTTATGGACGACTTCGGCTCGGGGTATTCTTCGCTTAATATGCTCAAATCTACGCCGTTTGACGTGCTGAAGATAGACAGGCACTTCTTAGAGGAATTTATGGATTCCGAACGCGGCAGGAAGATAATCGAGCACACGATCTCGATGACGCGTGACATTGGCTTGGGCATTGTGGCTGAGGGCGTTGAGACCTGCGAACAAGCTATGTTTTTAAGCAGCTGCGGCTGTGATTCGGCGCAGGGATTTTACTATTCAAGACCCATACCGGCACAAGATTTTATAGACAAGCTGAAACTTTCAGGCAGCATATAAAAGTCCGTTTCGCGCGGACTTTTTTGTTGACATGAAAAGCGCGATATAGTATAATAATGTATGGTAGTAATAACGCAGGAAGTGAAATTCGGAGGCTTTGTAAGTGAAAAGACTTTTGATAATCATAGGCAAAATTATAGTTAAAATACTTCGGCTTTGCAAACGCAACGCAGGCAACCTGCCGGGCATAATACTGTGGCATCTCTCACGGCAGAAATGCTGCTCTATGTTCAAAGTTGAGTGCCCTATTATTGCTGTGACAGGCACAAACGGAAAGACATCTGTAACCAACTGCATAGCACAGCTTTTTGAGCGCAGCGGCAAGAATATCATCACCAACAGCGAGGGCAACAACCTCGATACGGGCATATGCTCGCTGCTGCTGCGCCACTGCGATATGTCGGGGCGAGTAAAGGCTGATATGCTTATTCTGGAAACGGACGAGTCGCACGTTCCCGTTGTGTACTCGCAGCTGAAACTTGAAACGCTTGTTGTGCTCGATTTCTTCCGCGACCAGCTTGACCGCAACGGCGAAATGGAAACCCTGATACGCAAGATAGAGGGCTTTGCCAAAACTTTTGAGGGCAACCTTATACTCAACGGCGACGACCCGAACACCGCTCGAATTGGCAGGCAAAACCCGAATAACAAGAACGTAAAATACTTTCACGCCAAAAAATACGCATATGCGACCGACAGCATTTTTGAGGCATCGGAAGGGCGGTTCTGCCCGTTTTGCGGTAAGGCTCTCAAATACGAATACTATCAGTACTCGCACATCGGCAAATTT
>CANRPG010000004.1 GCA_947632425.1 uncultured Clostridia bacterium
GAGCGTTTTACGAGCGTTTCGTACTGGGAAAGTGGTCGGCAGTCACGGGGGCGGTGTATCCCGGCTTTTCGCAAAAACGTCACGTATTTGATACTTTACCTGCCGATGTATCATTCGTGAAATTTGCGGCAAGCTGCGATTACGGCACGGTCAATCCAACAAGCATAGGGCTATGGGGGATAACCGACACGGGGAAGGCATACAGGCTGAAAGAATACTACTATGCATCGCGAATAACGGGGCAGCAGCGCACCGATGAGGAGCATTATGCGGCACTTGAAAAGCTATGCGCAGGGTTTGACATTGAAGTTGTGGTATGCGACCCTTCGGCACGATCTTTCATAGAGTGCATACGCAGGCACGGGAAGTTTTCTGTAAAAGCGGCGAAAAACGATGTTGTATACGGCATACGCAGGGTATCTGATCTTTTATGCGACGGGCGGCTGTTTTTCAGCAGCTCATGCAAGGACACGCTGCGAGAGTTTTCTCTATACCGCTGGGACGACAATTGCAGGTCGGACGTTCCCGTCAAGGAAAACGATCACGCCATGGACGACATACGGTATTTTGCAGTAGAGTGCATGGGTGAGAAAAGCGGTTTTTACGCTCTGTCGGTAGACAGGGTGTAAGGCAATACTAAGAAAAGGGGGCATGACAACATAGCTTTCATAAACAGTCTTAACAGAAAAAAGCGCAAAGATACATCGGCTTTGTGCGAAGTGGCTTCGGCGGAGAGAATCGGCGAGAACAGTATGTTCCGCTTGGCGCATAATTCAAATTATCTGGATATGTCGCTTTACGAGGCGCTGAGGGTTCAGGTGCCGCTTATAGATGCGGCGATAGGCAAGATAGTACGTCTTGTGGGGGACTTTAAGCTGGTGGCGGCAGATGAGCGGTTACAGCCGGCGCTGGACGCATTTTGCAAAAACGTAAAGGTGAACACTTCGGGGCAGTCGCTGGGGTCGTTTATTGACGTATATTTAGATGACCTTATTACATACGGAAAGGCGCTGGGAGAGATGATCATAGACAGCGAAAACGGCGAGGTGAAGGGTCTTGCAAACGCTGACCCGACGATGTTTACTGTACGCAGCGGAAAAGACCCGTTGACGGCGAGGTATTTTTTCTTTGACGGCGCGACAGAAGTACCTATAGCGCACCCCGAGAGGATATTCTGCACGATGCTTTCTGAGAGCCCGAAGAATCCGCAGGGGGTATCTATGCTGAGAGGGCTGCCGTGTTTTTCGCAGGCGCTTATGAAGATATACGGCTGCATTGGAAAGAACTTTGAGAGGGTAGGAAACGTAAGGTATGCGGTGACATACAAGCCAACTGCTGACAGCTGCGACACTATGGCGGCGAAAGAACACGCCGAACAGATAGCGCGCCAGTGGGCTGACGGCATGAACAGCGCGCGATACGGCAGGGTGAAAGACTTTATTGCTGTGGGCGACGTTGACATTAAAGTCATAGGTGCGGACAATCAGATAATCGATACCGAGATACCGGTGCGGCAGCTTTTAGAACAGCTTCTTTCAAAACTTTCGATACCGCCGTTTTTGCTGGGTCTGAACTGGAGCAGCACAGAGCGCATGAGCACGCAGCAGGTGGATATTCTGACGAGCGAGCTGGAATCATACCGCCGCAAACTTACGCCCGTTTTACGCCGGATAGGCTTGATCTTCGCGGCGCTTAGCGGAAGTGACAGCGATATAGAAGTAGAGTGGGCGAACATTAACTTGCAGGACGAGACGGAGCTTGCAAAGGCGCGGCTTTATAACGCGCAGGCGGAGGAAACGGAGCTTCGCAACCAAAAGACAAAGGAGCGTGAAAAGACTTATGACGACTGAATTTGCCCTGAACGAGCAGCTTCTTGAAAAGATAAACTCTTTCAGCCGCAAAAAACTGACAGAGCAGGAGGTATACTGCTTTCCTGTGATACTGTGCGACAACGAGATAGACCGCGACGGAGAGAGATTCTCGGTGGCGGCTCTTGGCAGACTGGCAAAGCTTTTTATAGGCAAAACGGGGATATTTGACCACGATGCTAAGGGCAGCAGCCAAAGTGCGCGGATATTTGACACGGCTGTCATGCAGGACGAAAAGCGCATTACCAAAGCAGGGGAGGTATACACCTGTTTAACTGCTAAGGCATACATGGTGAGAACGGCAGGGAACGCAGACCTTATTGCCGAGATAGACGGCGGCATTAAAAAGGAAGTAAGTGTCAGCTGCTCGGTGAAGAGAAAGAAATGCTCGGTATGCGGTGCGCTAAAATGCAGGCACGTTAAGGGGCAGACATACGGCGGCAGGATATGCCACACTATTCTGGAAGAGCCCGACGATGCATATGAATGGAGCTTTGTGGCTGTGCCGGCACAGGTCGGTGCAGGGGTATCAAAGAGCATACGCATGGAGGCGGCAGACAGTACCGAAAATACAGAAAGTACAGAAAAAGCGGCTGAAAAGGCTGTGAGAGAGCAGCTTATAAGCGATATTATGCGCAAAAGCTGGCTGGGCGACCCGAAGGTATCGCTGAAAGGATTCAGGGAGTATCTGACAACACTTTCTACAGAAAAGCTGTACAAGGTAAAACAGGATACCGACAAGGCGCATGAAAACGCGGTGTTTGACGACTCGCCGTGCATTGCCGGTATAAAAAAAGAGGACAGGAAAGATCTCAACAACAGTTACAAAATATAATTTTGGAGGTAAAAATATGTACGAAGATATAAGACTTGAAAAATCACTTTACAACGTGAACGGAAAGACCTTTACACAGGCGCTGACAGAGCTCGATCCCGACGAGAACTACGCTTCGACGGAGCTTGCAGGGCTGGACGCTTTTGAAAGGCAGCTGAAACGCTTTGACATAAAGGTAAGCGGTAAGGACTGCGACAGGGTGGAGAAGTTTTTTGTAAGCACGCAGTCGGCTCTGCTTTTCCCGGAGTTTATTCGCAGGAGCATTAAACAGGGGCTTGACGAGTGCAGCATTCTTGACGACATAACCGCTGCCAAGGGCTACACCGACGGCATTGACTTTCGCGGCATAACTGTTTCTAAGGCAGGCAGCGAGGTGACACAGCAGGGGGCGCAGCTTTCGGCTACATCGGTAGCTCTGGCAGGAGAGGCAACTGCTGCGAAAAAGTACGCGAGAAAGCTTTCTGTAACGTATGAGGCGATTCGCAAGCAGAGGATAGAGGCTTTGGCAGTGGTACTGCGCTCGCTGGGCGCTGACATTGCAAGAGCTGTAGACCTTGAGGCGGTGAACACTCTTGCAAAGGGTGCGGCAAGCAGCAATATGGCAGGCGCAAAGGTTACATACGCTGATCTGGCGGCGTTCTGGTCGAAACTGAGCGGCTACGACATGACGACTATTGTTACCACGCCTGCTATAATGGCTGAAATACTGGCTCTTGACGAGATGAAATACTGCGTGAGCGACTTTATGACCTCGGGCAAGGTGAAAACGCCTTACGGAGTAACTATTATAAAGTGCGCAGGAATGGAAACAGAGCAGATGGTGGGCATTGACAGCAAAAACGCTCTGGAAGCTGTATTTGCTACCGATGTTTGCATTGACAGCGACAGACTGCTTTCTACTCAGTGCGAGGAGATCTCTTGCAGCGTTATGGTGGGATTTTCTAAGATAGCCGCAGATGCGGCTGCGGTAATGAAGCCTGCCGGCTGATAAGCAGGTGATATGATGTTTACTATCGACAATGACAAGGTAGTTGAAATGGTATGCTTATACGCGCGTTTGCCTCAGAGCAGGCGCGCGCAGGCTGCCGAACTTGCTCAGTGCGCGGCAAGTTACTTATGCTCTAAGCTGATAAGAGAGCCGGAAAATCCGAAAGAAGCTACTGCTGTTTGTCATGCGGCGGCGTGCATAGCTCTTTGTGATCTGGCGCGTTTGGGTTCGGCGGCTCTGGAGCCCACGGTTACTGAGACGGGGGTATTTTCGGCTAACGGCAAGAGCAATGCGACATCACAGGAAGCTGAGAAGCTGAAAAAAGATGCTCTGGCGCGTTTGGGCGATATGCTTGAAGAGAATGAAACGGCTGATGACTTTTATTTTCAGGGGGTAGATAACTATTACGCTTAAAGAATGTGTTACAGATGCCGCGGAAAAGGCAGGCTTTAAGGTGGCAGACAGCTTTGCTGACAACGACCCTGCCGAGCTTTATGAAACGCCTGTGATATTCATCAGCGATGAGGGCGGCGAGCTTGTGGAAAGATGGCAGTCGATCTCGGGGAAGGATCATCTGGGAATAAACAAAAAGCTGAAGGCAACGGCGTTTGCGGCGCCGCCTTACGGGGCTGAAAAGCTTATGGAAATGGCGGAAAAATTACAGATATATTTTACGGCGGACACAAGGTTTTACGGCATAGATTTTTCTGTTTCTGCGCCCAAAAGAAGCGAACTTCACAAAAGGGTGCAGTGCGAGATAAATGTTACGGCTGCATACACGGCGCCGCAGGAGGCGTAATATGAACGGAAGAAGGATCTCTTTTACATACGGCGGCTTCAGCCTGGATATTACAGGCTACAGTATTACGGCAGAGGACAGGCTTTCAGAGATCGCGATGATAAACGGCAACATAAGCACTTCGAGAGTGGGCATTGCGGCGATCGCTGTAAAGATAAGCGGCAAACTGCCGTCGGTAGACTGCCGTGGACTGCTGACAGCCGCGAGACCTTTGGTGGGACTGAGGAGCGATCTGACTGTGGACGGCATTCCGTTCCAGAAGGCTATGCTTGACAGCTTGGTCATAGAGCCTGAGACTGCTGACGGCTTTGCTAAGTTTTCGATGAAATTTCACATATGAAAAGGGGATATGAATGTTCATTATCAAATTTGCTGTTCAGGGTTCAAACGACATTTTTACGGCGGATATTACAGATATTCGCTTTACCAAAGAACGCTACACGCCGTACACGACGGTTTCGGGCAGAGCGCTGTTTGCATCGCCGCCGCAGGGCATGATAAAAAATGTATCGTTTCTTGACGGCGACACGCTGATGCATTTCGGGCTTCCCGACAAAGTGGAATGGACTTTCAGAAACGGCGAAGGGTCTCTGATGTTTTCTTCAAGAGGATTTTCGGCGGCGCTGGGGCAGAACCAGCTTACCCCGGGGATGTACACGAACACGACGTTTGAAAGTCTTATGAACAGCAGCATAGCGCTTCCGAATGTTGAATACGAGCAGCTGGAGAAGCCTATAAATTACGTATACATAAAAGAAAACGACACGATGTGGGGTGCGGCTGCTGCGTTTGCGAGAAAATACTGCAAAGAATACCCGTACATATCGGGCAGCAACACTGTGAGGGTCACCAGAGATGAGACTTTGCCTGTTCTTGACGTTCCCGGGGACGGCATAGTTTCGGTATCGAGCGGTGTGGAGTTTTCACACATTATATCTCACTACCACATGAGAGATGTTGAGGGTACATACAACACTTACAATCTGGCTATGCAAAGTGCGGTGGATCTTGACATAATACGCCACAAGCATATTTCTTTTGACAGGCAGTGGCTTAGCGACCCCGATGAGGCGATGCAGAGCAGGCTGGACTATGCCGCGCGCGGCATGCAGTATATAAAGGTATGCTACAACGGCTGGAGCGGAGAAGATATACGGCAGGCGGTGAATTTTTCGGCGAAGGGCATAAAGGCGCAGGAAAAAGAGATAAGCCGCATTGACCTTTCGATAAGCCGCAAGGGAACGCTTACTACTTTATGGTGCTACGGTGACGAATACACCGGAGCGCTTTGATAATACGATCGGCACGTCCTGCAAAATGTGGGGCGTGCTATGTATTTTTTCGCCAAAAGACGGGCGCGTTATTTGTATGAAGTCATAAAGTTTTTGTATGTGCTTTAATGCCGCTTGACAAACGTAAGTTAATATGTTAAATTAAATATATATCATTATTTTCGCAAAAGGGAAAATATTCTGATACGCTGAAATTCAGGGAGGGATAATATGTCCACGATAACAGTGGTTACAGGCGGAGCTTCAAGCGGCAAGACACGCTGGGCTATAAACTATTTTGCCGCCTGCGACAATGTGCTTTACATTCACACCGACAAGCAGCTTTCGGAGGATATAAAGCGCAGGATAGAGTACAATAACAGCAAGAACGACGTCATGTGGGATATACGCGAGGACGTTAAAGAGCCTCTGGAGCTTGTTAAAGACCACAAGTTCTTCATATTTGACGGGCTTGTATCCTACACAAGGCAGGTAATAAAGCGCGAATGCGATGATGCTTCGCAGCTTAAATACGAGCAGAAAAAGCGCATTGAAAAGCAGATCATAGACGAAGTGCAGTCTATGATAGCTTGTGTTGAAAAGGTTCACGGGGATATGGTGATAATTACGGTTGAAACAGGCTTTTCGCTGCCCTCGGACGACAAGGCTCTGGCAACGGAGCGAGAGATAATAGGCTTTGTAAATCAGCGCATTGCAAACATAGCGCAGGAAGTTTATCTTTCTGCAAGCGGAATACAGTTCAGAATAAGATGATCGGAGGAATAAAGATATGTCATCATTTACGGTTGAAGATCTTATAATGTTCGCAAGGGAGCAGAAGGCTTCCGATATTCACCTTACAGTGGGCGCGCCTACCGTTTTCAGAATAAACGGCAAGCTGGAGCGGCTGGAGGATATTGACGATGAGGTAGTTAGCCGCACTATACTTTCGATGCTTTCTGCCGATCAGGAAAAGGCGCTCAGAGCGGGTCAGGATCTTGACTTTTCTATGGAGACTTCCGACGGCTCGCGCCAGAGAGTAAACGTATTTCGGCAGATGGGCAAGATAGCGGCGAGCATACGTTTGCTCAACTCAAAAGTGCCTTCGTTTGCGGAACTGGGTCTGCCGACGAAGCTGATGAGCGACCTGTGCACTCTGCAAAAGGGTCTGGTGCTCGTAACGGGCGCAACGGGAAGCGGTAAGTCAACAACTATGGCGGCTATGGTAAACCACATAAACAAGACAAGACCTGTTCACATACTGACGATAGAGGACCCTGTGGAATACAAATACGCTGCGAGCGTTGCTACCATACACCAAAGAGAGATAGGCGCGGACGTTGACTCGTTTGACGGGGCACTCAGAAGCGCACTGCGTGAAGACCCTGACGTTATACTCGTAGGTGAGATGAGAGACTATGAGACCATATCGCTGGCAATTACTGCGGCTGAGACGGGTCACCTTGTTATTGCTTCTCTGCACACGACAAACGCGCCGCAGACTATAGACAGAATAATAGACGTATTCCCGACCAACTCGCAAGGTCAGGTGCGCTCGCAGCTTTCTATGCTGCTGAAGGCTGTTATATCGCAGATACTTGTTCCTACGCGTGACGGCAAGGGAAGAGTTGCGGCACTGGAGATACTGCTTGGCAACGATGCGGTGGCTAATATGATAAGAACAGAAAAGGGTCACCAGCTGCCGTCGCTTATGTCGAACTCGAAGTCGGGTATGTGCCTGATGAACGACAGCCTGAGAAAGCTGTTCCAGACGGGTAAGATCTCGCGTGCTGACGCGCTTGAATACTCGCCTAACAGACCGAACCTTGAAGAAATGATAGGCGGCGTTGCTGCTGCCTCGGGCGGTATAGATATGTAATACAAAAGGCATCTCAGCTAAAAAGCAGAGGTGCCTTTTTTGTATGAAATGATGTGATGAAAACACCCCGGACGTGATGCTCGGGGTGAAATTATATCAGCTGTAGATAGTATCGCCGAGGCGTGAGGTGAAGCCGAGATAGCTCTTGCCGGGGTTTACTTTTATTTCTTTGCCGTTTTTGTCGGTTATGGCTATATCGGCAAATTCATCGGCTTTTGACCACTTTATCGGCGTTATAGTGCCGTGCGAGATATAGTAGCCGTCGCCGCCGTGCCAGTCAAGCGAGATAAGCAGGTTATTTTGGTTTATTATTCTTGTTGTTGTGCCTAAGATGAACACATTTTCAAACGCGAGCTGCTGACCTGTAGAAGAGTCTATATGCGGCGAACCGTTGTGGCTTTTATAGTAGACGTCCTCGTCCGCGTTATAGGCAAAATCGCTGAAATAATCGGCAGAAAATACGGCTTTGCACTTGGTACATTTGGTGTCTGAAACTGCCTGCGTTTCCTCACGGAAGGGGAAAACGGGCTTATTTTTATCATCTTTCAGCGTTTTTCTTATACCTGCCTGATCGAGGGCTTTTTCGGTGAGAGAGCCTTTATAATAGCCTGTATGCTCGTATGCGAAAGTTTTCATTCTTTCTTCGTCGCGCGCGAAAACGAACGAATTGTTATAGCCGTCGAGCCTGTCTATCTTTAGCTTTTCGAGGGTATCTTTCGCGACGGTCTCGTCTTTGCCCCAGTGCATATAGACCGCATCGAAACTCTGTGCTAGAATGGGAAAATAATATCGGCAGGAGCGAATGGAGCAGACGTTTGGTATTTTAGTCATATCGCCGTAGACTGCCATAAGGCGAGTTATTGTGCCCTCAACGGGACACTCTATTATCATATCTGCGGCGGCAATGCCGTATTGAGGGAGCGAGAAAGTTATATTGTTTACCATTACTGCCACGGGGCGTTTGCCTGCTGCGGCATCTGACAAAGTATATTCACCTGTGAGGTTGTTATACTTGCCTTGCGGCAGGGGCTTTTCTTCGGGAGTGGTTTCTTCGGGCTCGGTTACGGCAGGGGTAGTAGTTGTGGCAGCAGTTGTGGTTGTGGTGGTCGCTGCGGTTGTGGTTTGCTGTGTAACGGGCACATTTGCCGCAGATGTGCCGCCTTTTGAACCGCAGGAAGCCAGTGTTAAAGCGCAGCATACGGCTGCCAGAGCGGCTGCGAGTTTGTGTATTTTATATTGTTTCAATTATGAACATCACCTTTCGTATATATTATAAAACATTCAAAGCGATTTGTCAAAAAATGTCGAAAAAATAGGTGTGAGCAATAAATCACGATTATTGTAGCTGTTTTAAAGATGTAAACGGAAATTTCGGCTTAAATAACATTTTTACTGCTTGATTTTTAGCATATTGTACAAATAATAAGCTGCGGCAGGCAAAATGGGGCTGTGTGACTTTACAAAAAGGGCGAAATGTGATAAAATAAAAAGGAATGTAATTATTTATCTGAAGAGAGGTAAGCGCCAACATGGAAAGCAACAACAGCACAAATTCTATAGCAGGTATAAATAATGTAAACATGAAAATATACGGCGATAAACTAAGCTGGCTGCCCGACACCAAGACGGTGATAGAAACATCGGCGAGGAGGATAGCAGAGAACAAGGGTATGTCTCACGCTCTTATACTGGTGGATATAGGCGGCATTTCGCTGCCCTCGCAGGAGGAACTGCCTGACGGTGTTGACTACTATGACATGATGGGTGATGCTCTCGCGCTGGTGGCGAGGGTGATAGTCGGCGCGTGCGGAAAGAGAGATATTGTTGGCGTTGCAGGCGTAGACAGGTTTGCGGTGTTCACGAGCGGTTTTGCAAACAGGATAGAGCTGGAAAAGCTTATCTCTAAGATAGTATACAGGGTAAGGGCTGCTGATTTTGCTGACGGTGTGAGACCAACGGCGGAGGCAGGCGCGGCGGTACTGGAAAACAAGATGACGGTATCGGAGCTTTTCAAGTCGGCGGAGTTGGCGCTTTTTAAGGTAAAGGAAAACAGCTCGGGCAACGGGTTTGCGATATATGAGAGCGAGGAAGAAAGCGAAGGGGGCACATCTGACAAGGAGCAGAAGGGTGTGAGCCGTATGCAGCAGGCGCTTGACTACTCGTTTGACAAGTTTTCTTCGGGCGAGGAAAGCAGCGCGGTGGTAAAAGACGTACTGGCGTTTTTAGGACAGCTTTACGAGCTTGACAGGATATACATAGTTACTGCCAGCACGGCTCTTAACGGCATGATACAGTGGAACAGCCGCGACACTGATGCTGCGGCTCAGGCACAGAGGGCAGAGCTTTTTACACCCGAAAAGACCAAACTTTACAGCGAGGGCAAATGTTTTGCACAAAATGGTACTGTAAGCGCAGGTTTGTTTCAGGGGTTTGCGCTTGTGGGAGCGGTATGCTTTGAGAATTTTGAGGTAAACATTGCTTCGGACGAGAGGCTTGTGACAGAGCTTGTTACGCTCTCAAAAATGTTTTCGGTATATCAGGTAAATATTATAAAGAACATATCGACGGAGGACGAGCTTTTATACTCGCGCGCGGCGCTGGAGGAAAACAGGACGGCGTGCTACACGGTAGATACCGAAAGTTATAGAATAGTATATTACAACACATACGCGGAAAAAATATTGCAGGGAATGAAGCTTGGTGCGCAGTGCCCTCAGCCGATAAAAGAGATACTGGAGAGGATAAAGAGCGGCGAGGAGACCGACTGCGACAGCCGTGGGGTGTTCCACTTTGACACGTTTGAAAAGCAGCTGCAAAAATGGCTGTCTACCGCGATAGTATGCACTAGGAGAAGCAACGGCGAATACGCGTTTTTGATATGCTCGACGGATATTTCGGAGCTTATGGACAACGCCAAGACAAAAGACAAGCTGACGGGACTTCTGACTTATGAGGGATTCGAGATAGAGACGGACAAGATAGTTCACGGGTTTGAGGACAAATGCTGCCTTGCGCTGTTCAAGGTATTCAATTTCAGGAATATAAACGATGAATACGGCTACGCGATAGGCGATGAGATACTGAAGGCGACTGCCGACAAACTCATGCTTATCATGGGTGAGAACGAGAGGGCGGCGCGCTCCTCGGGTTCGAGTTTTGTGGCTCTTCTGAAGCTTACCGATATAAAGATACTGAAGGCGAAGCTGGAGTATCTTTTCAAGGTGGTAGAGGACGACATAACGAGGAAATATCCGCTTATATCATTTGCGTTCGTATGCGGCTTATACCCTGTGGAGAAAGAAAATTACAAGCTTTCGGCAGCGATAGACAAGGCGAACCTTGTTATAAAGAATCTTTCAAAGGGCAGATACATGATGAACAGCGCTGTTGAAGTCTACGACTTTGAGCTGAACAAGGCGCTGGAGGAGCGCAAGAAGATAGAGAGCGAAATGGTGAACGCTTTGCGCGGCGGTGAGTTTGAGACGGTATATCAGCCGAAGGTTGACCTGCACACGGGGCTTGTATACGGTGCTGAGGCGCTTATTCGCTGGAACAAGCCTGACGGCACTGTATTGCAGCCCGGAACGTTCGTGCCGATATTTGAGGACAACGAGTTTGTGCTGGAAATGGATCACTGGGTATACAGGCGGGTATTTTCAAATATGCGGCAGTGGAGCGAGGACGGCATAAAGCTGCCTGTGGTTTCTGTAAACGTATCGCGGCTGCACCTGAGAGACCCGAAATTCCCCGAAAAGTTTGAGAGGATAGTTGACAACTACGGATTGCCGCACAGCAATGTTGAAGTTGAGATGACGGAGAGCACGTTCGTTAAGAACTTTGACAGGCTGGTAGGGATACTCAACGACATACGCTCGAGGGGATTCAAGATCTCGGTAGACGACTTCGGAACGGGGTATTCGACGCTTAACCTGATAAGCGTTCTGCCGGTAGATGTACTTAAACTGGACGGCAACTTCTTTATGAAAAACGAGCTGACGGACAAGACGCGCAAAGTTATAGAATCCATACTTATGCTGGCGAAAAAGCTGGGGCTTTCGGTAATATCGGAGGGTGTTGAGACCGACGAGCAGGTGAATTTCCTGAAAGAAAATGATTGTGATGCGGTACAGGGCTATTACTACTACAGACCGATGAGCGAAACGGCGTTCAGGGAGCTTTTGGTAAAGCAGCAGAAAAATGAGGTAATTGCGAAATGAAGATAGCTGTTATAGGCGGCGGCAAGGTGGGAAGCAATCTTGCACAGCAGCTGGTAAGAGAGGGACACGATGTTACTATAGTTGACAACGACCCTGCTAACATTAAAAGAATACAGAACACTGCCGATGTGCTTTGCGTTGAGGGCAACGGGGCATCTGTTGAAGTGCAGAAGGCGGCAGGCGTTGGCAAGACCGATATGCTTATCGCTACTACGCCGAATGATGAGATAAACATGCTGTGCTGTCTGTTTGCGAAAAAGCTGGGCGCAAAGAGGACTGTTTCACGCGTGAGGGCGCCGGAATACTACAGCCAGATAGACCTTATACGAGAGGACTTGAGCCTTTCTATGGTCATAAACCCCGAGCGCACGGCGGCTGATGAGATATTCAGGGTGCTGGCGTTCTCGGCGGCTTCGAGGGTGGAAGTTTTCGCGAAAGGCAGGGTGGAACTTGTGGAATACAAGCTGCCTGAAACATCGCCTCTGGTGGGCAAAAAGCTTATGGATATATACGGTATGTTCAAGCTCAACTGCCTGATTTGCGCGGTACAGAGAAATGTTGGCGGCGCGGCGGAGACTTATATACCCTCGGGCAATTTTGAGCTTATGGCAGGCGACATGATAAGCATTGCTTCGACTCACCGCTCGCTTGAAAAGTTTTTCAGGAACGCAGGCTCTTTCAGGACGAAGATAAAAAACGTTATGATAGTGGGCGGCGGAAAGATAGCATACTACCTGGCGGCGCAGCTTATACACATAGGCATGAATGTAAAGATAATAGAGAGCGACTTGCAGAGGTGCAATGTACTGGCGCAGGAACTTGACAAGGCATCTATAATATGCGGCGATGGAACGGATCAGGAGCTTTTGCTGGAAGAGGGCTTGCGAGACACAGATGCGTTCGTATCGCTGACGGGAATAGACGAAGTGAACATAATCACCGCTTTATACGCGAAGAAGAATTCAAATGCAAAAGTGGTGGCGAAGATAAACAGAGAAAGCTATGTTGACCTGACGGCGCAGCTTGGTCTGGACAGCATAATATCGCCAAAATACGTGACGGCGGCAGGGATATTAAGTTATGTAAGGTCTTTGCAGAACACCGGTAACAGCGACATCGAGGCTCTTTACCACCTTGTCGGCGACAACGTTGAGGCGATAGAATTCAAGGTGCGCGACAGCATTGAGGGGCTTGTGGGCATACCGCTGAAAGATATGACACTGAAAAAAGACATACTGATATGCTCGATAATCAGGAAAAGAAATATTCTGATACCCAGCGGCGCGGACACCATTGAGCCGGGAGATTCGGTGGTAGTGGTATCGAAGGATCATCATTTCCGCTCGCTGAGCGATATTCTTGACTAGGCAAAGGTGACATAAAGATATATGAATAAAAGCATTGTTTTTCATTATGTTTCAAGAGCGACTCTTTACGGCTCGGCGCTGTTTTTGCTGCCTGCTCTGGTAAGTCTTTATTACGGCGAAAAAGACATTGTTCTCACGTTCTTGATAGTGGCGGCTGCGGTGGCGATAATCTCTACGCCGCTTGCGATAATAAAGCCCAAAAACAAAAAGATGTACAACCGAGAGGCACTGGTCATTGCGGCGTTTCTGTGGGTGATATTTCCGCTGTTGGGGGCGCTGCCTTTCTACATCAGCGGTGCGATACCTTCATTCGTTGACAGCGTTTTTGAAAGCGTTTCGGGATTTACCACAACGGGTTCTTCGATACTCTCACAGGTGGAGGATCTGCCGAGGGGTATTCTCTTCTGGAGAAGCTTTACACACTGGGTAGGCGGCATGGGCGTACTGGTTCTGCTTATCGCAATACTGCCGTCGTCTTCAAACGCTATGGCGCTTATGCGCGCTGAATGCGCGGGCCCGCAGGTAGGAAAAATTGTACCAAAGGGAAGAAACAGTGCGGCGGTGCTTTATATAATGTACGCGGCGCTGACGCTGGTGCTTGTAATACTGCTGGTGGCAGGGGGTATGCCGTTTTTTGACAGCGTATGCCACGCGATGGGTACGGCAGGCACGGGAGGATTTTCAGTACGCAACGGCGGAATTGCAGACTATGATTCGACATATTTGGAGGCAGTGCTTACGGGCGGCATGGTGGCGTTCGGGGTGAATTTTTCGCTGTACTATTTCATACTGGTGAGGCGGTTCAGAGATGCTTTCAAAAACTCGGAGCTGAGGGCTTACATTGCGATACTTCTGATCGCTATGATAGCTGTTGGCATAAACATATACCCTGTATACGGCTCGGTGCTCAAATGCATACGGTACTCGGCGTTTCAGGTGGCTTCGATAATGACCTCGACGGGGTTTGCGACGGCGGACTTCTGCACATGGCCTATGCTTTCGCAGATGATACTTGTAATACTTATGTTCATAGGCGCGTGCGGAGGCTCGACGGGCGGTGGATTCAAGGTGCAGAGGGTGCTGATAACATACAAAAGCGCATCGCGGTATCTTAAAAAGACGGTACACCCAAACTCTGTAAAGCTGATAAAGAGCGATGACAAGGCTATGGACACTGACACAGTACACGGGGTGCTGAATTACCTTGTTATATACATTGGGATACTGCTGGTATCGATGCTTCTGATAGCGGCGAACAACGGCGATTTTACGACGGCGAGCACATCTGTTATAACCTGCATGAACAACATAGGGCCCGGGCTTGGCAATGTTGGCCCGACGGCGAATTTCGGGTTTTACTCGGACTTTTCAAAGTGCGTGCTGTCGGTAGATATGCTGCTTGGCAGGCTGGAATGTCTGCCGCTGGTAATACTTATTTCACCGAGCGTTTGGAGGAAGAAGTTCTAAAGCCGAATAATGCGATAAAGTCCGAGCGCGGACGGCGTGAACAGTTCATCGTCACATAGTACGCAAAACTTTAAATTCATGTCAAGAAAATAAAAGTTTTGCGTACTGTGAAGCGTTGAACGGCTCCGCAGGTGGCGCGTAAGCGCAAACATATATATTACTGCCGAAAAGGAGGACAATTATGAAAACAAAGCCGCGTTTAAAGCGCATAATTTTGCTGCTTATCATATTAGCCTTGCTGGCTCTGGCAGTCAGCGCGATATGCAAGCGTATATACTGGACTTATGAAAAATCAGATATAACAGATGAAAAGATATACACGCGCTGGACTGATGAATTTGGTTTTAGCTTTGGGATCACTGATCATACAGCAAATTTTAAAATATATTTTCCATACCGTTACCGTATAGGCGGTGATAAGTACATAAATAACGAAGGATCAAAAAGTATGGAGATCAGCAAGGATCTGAATGAAAGCCTGTTTTCAGAGGTTTATTCTCCCGTTGAATATGTAACGCTTACTCCGGAATTTTTTTCTGATAACGGTTATACAGTGCCCGAAGATGCTAATGAACATATTTATACTATGGATCTAATTACATTTATATGGCAAGACAGATACTTGGTATTATGTCATGCTTATACTACCAGCCATTATGCAGACATATATGATCTGTTCACCGGGCAGGAGTATAGTTATGCTGTTTCGACAGAGCATGATGTTCCCGATAATATAGTAGGAATGTCAGCACTGTTTGACCCCGGCTATTTCGCAACAGATGACGGAATGATATTTTGCATTTACAAGTATTATAACAGCATTTACTGCGCAAAACTAAACTAACGGAAATATTGCTGTGGGGCGCAGGCTGCACGCTGCTAGAGGTTAGATGTGAGAAGTTAGAGGTTAGAAATGATTTTTTGACGCTTGCGCGTGCTTGCTATACCTGCGGTTTAGGGTTAGAGGCAAGAGGCAAGATTTATTTTTGCTGCTGTCCAGCAAGCCTGCGGAGCTGTTCACCGCTTACATTTATATATTCCAAAAATCATATACCTATAAAACCTACCCTCCCACTTGCCCCCCAAAGAAAAACAGCTGGCGGAATATTCTTCCAGCAGTTTTTGAAGTAAAGGAAAGTGGGGGTGGGATATTCTATAAATTTGTTTACAAGAGTTTTTTCAAATTGCACGGCGTTCCATAATGGAACGCGGAAAGAAAGCTAAGGTCTTCTCAAAGGAGAGGCTCAGCTATTAGAAGCAAGATAACTAGAGGCAAGAAGCAAGAAAATGCTTTCTATAGTTTTGTGCAAACTTTTCAAAATGCTCATCTTGCCTCTATCTCTGAACGCAGAAATGGTAAGCACGCGCAAACGCCGCAAAATCATTTCTAACCTCTAACTTCTCACTTCTAACCTCTAGCAGCGGAGCGCACGTTGTGTTTTCGGGGACTCTGTCCCCGTACCCCTGCAAGCCTTTTGAAAAAGGCTTGACCGAAAACTTTTGGTTTCTTGACAGGGTTTACGACTATTGATATTAAACGGACTATGCAAAAGAATTACGGTTTCAGAATATGCGAGCTTTCGAGCATATTCTGAAATAGCCGCCCCACTTTCGGCGGCTAAGTAATTCTTTCAGGGTGGCTTGGAGGCTAAAGCCGACAAGACACTGCGTAAGCGCGAAAATATACAGTATCAAAATGCCGCTTGGTGGGTAAAGACCGGGCGGCAAAATTATTGCGTATAAAAGTCTGCAAACTGTCAAAGATAGTATTGGAAAGCATTGTAAAATGCATGACCGTATTCTGGCTAATGAAAGGAAAGTTTATCATGCCTGTAATTAAAACTATCTTTGCAAAAACGGCTGCCTTTATGAAAGGCAAGGGCACGTTTGTGGCGCTGGCTGCCTGCATAGCGGCGGTGGGAGGCGCAGGCATTTACGCCTACAACCGCACTGTTGACACCCTCAACAGCAGCCTTACGGCGAAAAAGCCTGAGACGAGCAGCCGCGCCGAGTTGCCTGCCGAAGCGCCGACGGACAGCGTGTTGAAAGACGACAGTCTGACGAGCGAGCTGGAGGCTATCTCGAAAGTGCAGCCGAGGGTATTCCCGACAAGCGGCGAGATACTTGTGGCGTTCAGCAACGGCGAGTTGGTTTACAACGAGACGCTCGGTGCGTGGGAGGCGCACAACGGAATTGACATTGCGGCTGAAAACGGCTGCAACATAGCGGCGATGACAAGCGGAGTGGTATCGAACATCTGGGACGACCCTCTTTGGGGGTGCTGCGTGGAGATAGACCACGAAAACTCGGTATACAGCTATTACTACGGGCTTTCGCAGCAGCTGGCGGTAACGCGCGGCGACAGGGTGGATTCGGGAGACGTTATCGGAACGGCAGGCAACACTGCCACGGCCGAGATAGCGCTTTCGCCGCACATACACTTTGCTCTCAAACGCAACGGCGAGTGGATAGACCCGGTGCAGTTCATCACGCCGACGGCGGAGAAATAGCAACAAAAAAGAGCCATTTAAGGCTCTTTTTATTATGCTTTGAAGATCAATCAAAACTGCTTATGAAACAATAGGTATCGGGGTCAAAATAAAATATCTCGCCTGTCTGCATATCTACAAGTACATATTCTTCTCTGTATTCATAGACTGTCGGATCATAACTGAATTGACCTGCTTTTTTAAAGCACCAGTACGGTCTGACATACACCTTTGTATCGTCGGGCAAGGAAGAAGTTTCATGCAAATCATATTTTGCTGCATATCTTATAGATACTTCCGAGAACTTTTGCGTATACAGCTCGGCAAAATATGTATTCATTCTTTCTATCGCCATATCAAGCGTCAGATACTTGTCTTTAAGCTCGCCGTCATTGCCGACTATAGTATAAGGTGAATTGATTATGCCGCCCAGAGTATCCGGCTGTGAAACAGATACGGTCAGATCCATTTTTGAAAACGAATAGTTGCTTTCCTCGTAGTCTACGGTTACAGGCAAAGAGTCAAGCATTAGCACGCTGTCGGCGAGATATTCAAAGAGCACGGCAAAAGAATAATATTCATTGTCAGAATTTTTTATGACTATAATTTTTTTGGGAGTATAATCGTCGGTGCCGAGATTATCTTTTACAAGGTCGAGCCTGCTTTCGGCATACGCCATAGCCTGCCGCGGAGTATATTCAACGCCTGCCACAAGATACGCTTCATCGAGCTGCTCGTCGTCGGTAATATCTATCTCTTTAACTACCTTTCCCTGTATAGTCTGATTTCTGTCATAAAAGCTTTGCAGATAAGGACCGCCCATGGGATCAAAAGCGCAATAATAGTACCAGTCGCGATACAAAAAGCCCCTTTCTTTGTCTACCTCTTTTGCTTTTTCGCTGTCGTCAAGAATAAAGACCTGAGCACAATCCTGACTGTCTACATATGCATAATCATACAGCGAAATTTCACTTTTAAGATCAGCAGAATAGGTTATAGCAGTAGGATGATCGCCGTTCATATCTTGTAATGTAGACATATCTTCGGGGTCAACACCAAAGCCGTCAAACACATAATTCCATGCGATCTCGCTGCATTCTTCGGGAGAATACTTTCCTTTGCGAAGCAGCCTGTAATAGCTGTGCAGAGTTTCAGCTTTTTCGGGAAGAACGAGCTTAGCCTCGGAAAAGTCAAGATTTTCATATTTGCCAACGGGGAGCTCTGCTTCGGCGATCACTTCTTTAAGGGGCTTAAGACCTGTTTTCACGGGCTTTGTGGGATCAGAAGCATCTTTTTTGTGCTGATTATGAACATATATTGAAAATACTGCAATTATAACAGCAACTATTGCCAAAAACACTACAGAAAGCAAAAGGATTCTTTTTCTTTTTGTTTTGCTCATGGTTTATTTTGCCCCTTTCGTGTTTTTTAATATTAACTTAATGATATTACAAAAAATTCCATGTGTCAATAGAATTGTCTAAGTTTTTGCGTATGTTTTGAAAGTTTATTTATATTGTTGCAATACGGGGCGATATTTTGTTGATAATTTACAAGGTGGCGGAAGCGATGTTGTAAGCGGCAGAAAATGCTTCCAGCGGAGTGAGGAAGGAGAGAGGGAATGGTCGGGAGGAAACTTGGGGGCAGATAGCGGAGGGGGAGAATAGTCGGGAGGAGGCGTGGAAGAATATACTGCCAGCGAAGAGAGACGGAGAGAAAATGGGGGAGGAAGGCAGCAAAGAAAAGAGTGGGGCGGAGTGAGCAAAGAGCGCAGGAAAAATAGTCAACTATTAGAAGCAAGAGGAAAAGAGGCAAGAAATGCATCCAACAACTACTGCGCCTTGCCCACTAGCCGCCCTTAGAAGGAACGCTGGTAGAATTTTCTTCCTGCGACGTGAGAAAGAGCGAGGGATAAAGGATAGGGGCGAGACTTTTTGGGGAATGGGGACAGGAAGTTCGTTCGCTGATAGTGGGGGGAGCGGTTGGAAATATGCGAGGAAGAAATTACTTCCAGCGGCAAAAAGGGGGACGAAGCTTTGAGGGGGATGGAGGTAATAGAGAGGAATGATTGAGGGGAGAGTAGGGGGCTAGGACAGAAAGGCGTGGCGGAATATTCTTCCAGCGGCGTGGCTAATAGAAGCAAGAGGCAAGAAGATTGGACTTTTCACTTTGTGTGGCGTTCCATAATGGAACGCGGAAAAAGAGCTAAGGTTTTATCAAAGGGGAGGCTCTCTCTTGCAGAGCCTCCCCTCTTTCTAAACAGTCCACCGGACTGTTTAGAAATTCACCTCTTGCAGAGCGCTTGCCGCGTTTTCGGGGGCGCCGCCCCCGTACCCCTGCGACCCTTTTGAAAAAGGGTCGATCGAAAACTTTTAGTTTCTTGACAGGAATTTCAGCTTTTGCGCGTTGTGTGGGGCGGTGAACGGCTCCGCAGGCTGCGCGTAAGCGCGAATTATAAGAAAAACTAAACAATGCACAAATGTTGCCTTTGCCGCTCCTTGCCTCTTGCTTCTGGCAGCGCAAATAATACACAAAAAGCTATGGCGGCGAAGTTTATGCTGATTTTTAAGAAAATATAAAGAATTACGTCACATTTTCTCTTGACAAATATTTTCATTGGTATTATAATAAAATTAAATGTGGAGACAGATATACACATTACTTAAAAAGAAAGGAAACCCCTTCTTCGGGTCAGGTAACTTATTATGGCTAAAGTTGATCAGAATAAATTGATAGGCGGTCTGGCGGTGGCGGTCATCACGCTGGTGGTGGTCATCATCATTGTTGTTATCGCGCAGCAGCTGTTCCCCGAGAACACGCGGCAGTCATCAAGCACGGTACTCGGCACCGGCACAAGCAAGACTTACACTGCCAACACGGCTGAGACGCCCTCTATAACCAACGGCGGCGGTGATGTGCCTGCGCAGACGACTACGCCTTCACAGGGTGCGGTGACTACGCCGGGCTCTACCACTACGACGAGCGAAAACACCGGCAGCACGGTTTATCTTAACACGTCGGTATACCTGCGCTCGACGGCAGGCTGGGACGGCGTAAAGGGCGGTATCATTCCTGTTGGCGACAGCGCGGTAGTAAAAGGCGAGGAGAACGGCTGGTATTTGCTTGAATACAACGGCGAGCAGGGTTACGTATACAAAGACTACATATCGCAGTCGCCGATAAGCTGACAAGTTGTTTAAGGTCGGAGCAATGTTCCGACCTTTTACTTTCTGCATCTTTCTGCATATAATATACTATTATAATATGTGGAGGAAGCATTATGACAGACTATCTGATACTTGTGGGCAAGGGCAGACCTATGCCGCAGGACTTGGAAATAACTTTGGAAGATGTAAACGGCGTACAGCTGGAAAAGACGGCGGCATACATGCTGCGGAAGATGTTTGAGGCGGCAGCGCGCGATGGGATAGAACTGAAGCTGCTTTCGGGTTACAGGAGCCCTGAGTATCAGCGCGAGGTATTTGACAGGAGCGTTCGGCAGCGCGTTGAGGGCGGCATGAGTTACGAAGATGCGGTGAGAGAGACGGAGGTAAATGTTGCGAAGCCTTACGAGAGCGAGCACAACTTAGGCTTGGCGGCTGACATAGTAACGCCTGCGGACTATGATGTATTTGAGAGCTTTGAAAACACGCCGCAGTTTGAGTGGCTACAGCGCAACGCGGCGAACTACGGCTTCATAATGCGCTACCCGAGGGGAAAAGAGGATATTACGGGGTACATATACGAGCCGTGGCATTACAGATATGTTGGGCCGTATGATGCGCAGAGGATAGGCAACAGGGACGTTACGTTAGAGGAATACCTATCAGAAGTAAGATGTTAGAGGTTAGAAATGGTTTTGCTGCTTTTGCGCGTGCTAATGCTTTGTGTATAAATTGCGCTTACGCGCGGCGCAGGAGCGCGTTTAACGCTCCACTTTGTTTTGGCTTTCTTCTCGTTTTGAATAAGCTTCACGTTTGCATACTTTATTTGTTTGGACTTTTTTTACATTGTTCGGCGTTCCATAATGGAACGCGGAAAGAGAGCGTTGCGCTACAACTAGGGGAGGCTCAGCTATTAGAAGCAAGATAACGAGAAGCAAGAGGTAAGAATTTGCTTTTTACAGTTTAGCACAATTTTTTCAAAACGCTCATCTTGCCTCTTGCCTCTTAATATCTTGCTTCTAGTAGCCCACCCACTAGCCGCCCCCAAAAAAGACCGCTGGCAGAATATTCTTCCAGCGAGTGGGGTGGAGCATGGTTTTTAGGTAGAGAGAATTGGGGGGCGGAGAGTAATCAGCACGGCAGGGAACGGTGATTGTTAGGCAAATTTCTTGCCTCTTGCCTCTCAATAAACCTTACTAATGAAAAATCAACGTGAAAGTTGGCAGGCTTTTCTAACCTCTGACTTCTAACATCTTACATCTAAAAGGAGTATTACACTATGTCTGACTTTTTACAGTTTGAAAACGAAGTAGTTCTTGCCTCGCAGTCGCCGAGGAGAAAGGAGCTTTTGCGCTTTCTTTTCCCCGATTTTCTGGTACGCCCTGCGGACATTGACGAGACGGTACCCTCGGGTGTTGACCCGTTCTCGGCGGCGGAGATCATAGCTTCAAAAAAGGCTGATGCGACCGCCTCTTCGGGGCTTGTGATAGCCTGCGACACGGTGGTTATAATAAACGGCGAGATACTTGGCAAGCCGCATGATGAGACAGATGCACGGCGCATGTTGGAAAAACTTTCTGGTGCGACACACGATGTTGTGAGCGGTGTTGCGCTCAGATACAAGGGCAAAAAACGCTCTTTTTCGCAGAGGACAAGCGTTACTTTCTGCTCTATGACGGACAGCGACATTTGCGCATACTTAGCGACGGGTGAGCCGTTTGACAAGGCAGGCGCATATGGTATACAGGGTTACGGCGCGTTATTTGTAGAGAAGATAGACGGTGATTTCTTTAACGTGGTGGGTCTGCCGATCGCGAGGCTTCGCACCGAGATAATATCTCTTATAAAAGAAGCGGAGGGCTGAAAATGGGCATATTTTCAAAGAAAACTGCCATACCGCAGCAGGTGGAATACCTATGCAGCAAGAGACTTAGCAGGGTGATAGAGCGCATCGGCGGCGAGGAGATAACTCTTGGCGGAAAGGGTGGAGCATCGGTCTGCGGCGGTGAACTTGTCATAGTGTGCGACGGCAAGGAAGTATTCAGGTGCGACATAAAGGGCATAGCGGCGGCGCAGCTTATGAGCGGCAACGGGTGCGACATAAAGGGCGTCAGCGGCGGCAAAAAACGCCACATAATAGCATACTACGGAAAAAACATATAGGTGGAGAAATACTATGAAAGACATGAAAAAGAAAGCAGAGCGGATATGCGTGCTGCTGGAGGAATACTACCCGGAGGCGAGGTGCTCGCTTACATACAAAGAGCCGCACGAGCTGATGATAGCAGGGAGGCTTTCGGCGCAGTGCACGGACGCGCGCGTAAACATAGTTACGAAAGAGCTGTTTGAAAAATACCGCAGCATTGAGGATTTTGCTAAAGCGGACATTCATGACATAGAGCGCATTATTATGCCGTGCGGACTTTACAAGACGAAGGCGCTCTCTATTATTACGATGTGCAGGCAGATAATGGAGGACTTCGGCGGCGAGATACCAGACACGATAGAGCAGCTGACACAGCTTTCGGGCATTGGAAGAAAGACCGCTAACCTTATTATGGGAGATGTTTTTCACAAGCCTGCGGTGGTGACTGACACCCACTGCATACGCATTTGCGGAAGGTTGGGGCTTGTGGACTCGAAAGAGCCTGCAAAGGTGGAAAGACAGCTTAGGGAGATACTGCCGCCGGAGAAGTCATCGGACTTTTGCCACAGACTGGTAAACTTTGGCAGAGAGGTATGCACGGCGAGAAAGGCGCACTGCGAAAACTGCCCTCTGAAAGGCGAATGCGACGACTGCAAAAAAATTGTCGGTCGTGGTTGACAAGCGGAACGGAAAATGTTATAATAATAGGTAGTCTGTGCTTTTATAAATATTGCAGAGAAAACATACAATACATACGGAGAAAATAAAGCCTTTAGGAGGGGTCGTTCTTTTATGGAGAACAGAGAAAACGAAGAAAAGACTATTGACTTGAAAATGCTGCTTCTGGGTCTGCTGGACAGGATATGGCTGATACTGTTTGTATCGGTGATATGCGCGGCGGCTGTTGGCATTTTTACAAAGATAGGTATTGACAAAAAGTATACTTCAACGGCGCAGATGTTTGTGCAGAACAAAGACATTGAAGTACAGAACTCGGCTATTTCATCGAGCGACGTTGCGGCTTCGGCTTCGCTGGTACAGGTATGTCAGAGGGTATTTACGAGCGACTCGATGATGGCAAAGCTGCAAGATGCGCTGACTAATGCAGGTTATCTGTATAAAAATGAAGAGATAACCGAAATGATAAGCATAACCTCGCCTGACAACAACCAGGTAATGGTGGTAAACGTTGTGAGCGAAAGTCCGGAGATCTCGCAGCTGGTGGCTTCTGCGCTTCTTGCAAACGCTGATACTGTTTACAAAGAGATAGTAAAGGTAGGCTCGGTGCAGACTATTTCGGCGGCGACTTTCCCGGAAGAGCCGTCATCGCCCAACCTTAAGAAGAATATTCTGCTTGGATTTGCGGCAGGATTTGTTCTGATATGCGCGATAGTTGTTATTATTGACATATGCGACACGAAGATAAAGCCCACGGACAACCTTATGGATATGTACGGCGCGCCGCTTATTGCGGAGATAATGGACTTTGACGCTGAGATAAAGTGAGAAACGGAGAGCAGGATAATGAACAGCAGCAGAAATACAAAGAAAAACAAAAAAGACGATCCGCTGAGAACATCGATACACGTTGCGAGGTCGCATATTCTTAATGAGAACACTAAGTTTGTTATTTCGGAGGCTTACAAGCTGGCAAGAACGAATATTATGTTCTCGATAGCTTCAAGCCCGAGCAAGGTAATTACGGTAACGTCTTCAAACCCCTCGGAGGCAAAGACGACTACTACAGTAAACTTGGCGATAACTTTCGCGATGACGGGTGCAAAGGTACTGCTTATTGACGGCGACATGAGAAAGCCTTTTGTAAACAAGCTGTTCAAGCTGGACAAGAACACGGGGCTTTCTATGGTGCTGGGCGGTATGTGCACGGTGGCGGAGGCTATCAGGAGCAATATAAGAGATAATCTTGATATTATTACGGCAGGACCTATTCCGCCCAACCCCGTGGAACTTCTGGGCAGCGACAACATGAAACAGCTGATAGAGATACTTGGTGCGCATTACGATTATATTTTCGTAGATATGCCGCCTGTTAATGTGGTATCCGATGCGCTTTTGCTGGCTCCGCTGTCGGCAGGTTATATACTTGTTATAAGAGACAATTACACTAAGTATTCCGATGTACAGCAGGCGCTTTCACAGATAAACATGGCAAACGGAAAGATGCTTGGATTTATAAAGACCATATGCCGCTCGGATTCACGAGGCGGATATTACGGCAAGTATGGCAGATACGGCAGATATGGAAAATACGGAAAGTATGGCAACGCATATAAGTACGGAGACTATTACGGAGAAAGCGAAGGCAAGGAAGCCTGACGGGGGCGACCAAAGTGTTAGTTGATTTTCATTCGCACATACTGCCGGGCATTGACGACGGTGCGAAGAACATTGAAGAAAGCATAAAGATACTGGATATGATGTCCGAAACGGGCGTTGACGTGGTATACTGCACGCCGCACTTCTATCCGCACGAGATGTCGGTGGACAGATTTTTGGAGCGGCGCAGGCAGGCATACGGCAAGCTTGTGCCCTATCTGAAGCCGCATCACCCGAAGCTGAAAATGGGCGCGGAAGTGCTGATGTCGCGCAGTTTGCTGACAAGAGAAGCTTTGGAAAAGCTGAAACTTGAGGGAACGGACTTTGTGCTGCTGGAGATGCCGTACATTCATTTTTCGCAGAACACCTATGACGGGGTGGCTGACATTGCGGACATGGGTGGCATTAAGGTTTTGATAGCGCACATTGAGAGGTATCTGGTGGCGAACAGCGAAGCGGAAGTTATGCGCCTCATGGAGGGCGAGAACGTTCTGGGGCAGATAAACTGCACTTCGCTGAGGAAAATGGGCGACCGCCATCGCTGCATGGATTTTATCAAAAACGGCTGCGTGCAGGCTCTGGGCACGGACTACCACAGGATAGAACGCGGTTACGCGTTTATGGACGAGGGTATTTCGATACTGAAAAGAAAGCTTGGGCGCGATGCGTTTGAGAGGATAATGCGCTGTTCGGAGATGATAGCCGAGAACTGCGATGTTGACGAGATACTGGAGATATAAAGAACCGCCCTCTGCTTTTAGAGGGCGATAAAGTTTGAACCAGAACTATCAGATATGAGAAGTTAGAAGTCAGAGGTTAGAAATGGCTTTTTAACGTTCGTGCGAATTTCTTATTTCTGCTGTTTATAGCTAGAAGCAAGAGGCAAGAAATTTGGACTTGTCCGTACTGCAAATTATATGATTTTTCTAATATTATAATATACCCCGACCCACTAACCGCCCCAAAGGGAGAGAGGCTGGCAGAATATTCTTCCAGTGACGTGAGGGGGAGACGTGGCTTTTTGGGGGTGTGAATGTGCGGTGGGTAGTGAGGAAAAATTTGAAAAAATTACCGCAGTACGTTATAAATCACTTTCCGCACTACTGACCTCTTTTTCCTTACAAACAAAGCCTATGCGTATTTCGCTATTTAGCCTCTACCACAAAGGCACGAAGTTCCGAGCGAAGAGGTCGCGACTTTTCACCAAGGCTCAGCGCGTGGTTGAGGGTGTGGATAAGGAATAGGGAGCTCGAGGGGAAAACCTTAGGGTAGGGGGTAAAGCGCGCGCCCTTCCTGACAGATTTACCCCCTATATCCCTATGGTTTTCCCCTCGATTAAAATCGTGCGAACGTGGTAGCACTCTCAAAATGAGAAGAAAACCAAAGTACAGTGGAGCGTTGAACGCGCTCCTGCGCTGCGCGTAAGCGCTATATAATATACAACAATAACAATTTTTAAGATAAGAGGGATATTCTATGAGCATGAGAGAAGATCTTGAAAGGATAGAAGCTGCTGCGAAAGGAGCTTTGGAAGCTGCTGCGGACGGCAAGGCTCTTGAAGATGTGAGAGTTAAATTCTTGGGCAAAAAGGGCGAGCTTACCGCTATACTGAAACAAATGGGCGGACTTTCGGCTGAGGAGCGCCCGGTTATGGGTCAGCTGGCAAACAAGGTGAGGGCTGACATTGAAAACGCTGTCTCGGAAAGGGGCGCGCAGCTGAAAGAGCTTTTGGAGGCAAGGCGCATCAAGGAAGAAACAATTGACGTTACAATGCCCGGAAAAGCGCCGCGCGTGGGCAAGCTTCACCCGCTTAACAAGACACTCGAGCAGGTGGAGGAGATATTCCTCGGTATGGGCTTTGAGATAGTTGAGGGTCCGGAAGTTGAGAAGGATTACTACTGCTTTGAGGCACTGAATATGCCGCCGCATCACCCGGCGCGCGACACGCAGGACACCTTCTACATCAGCGACAGTGTACTGCTGAGGACACAGACATCGTCGGTGCAGGTGCGCGTTATGGAGAAAAACAAGCCGCCGATAAGGATAATATCTCCTGGCAGGGTCTACCGCTCGGACACGATAGACGCGACACATTCGCCGCTGTTTCATCAGGTAGAGGGGCTGGTCATTGACAAGGGTGTTACGATGGCAGACCTGAAAGGCACTCTGGAACTTCTTATGAAGCGCATTTACGGTGAGGACACTAAAATTCGTTTAAGACCGCACCACTTCCCGTACACAGAGCCGTCAGCCGAGGTCGACCTTATGTGCTACAACTGCCACGGCGCAGGCTGCCCTATGTGCAAGAATGAAGGCTACATTGAGCTGCTGGGTGCAGGCATGGTACACCCGAAGGTGCTTGAAAACTGCGGCATTGACCCCGAGATATACAGCGGTTTCGCGTTCGGCATAGGTCTTGAAAGGCTGACGATGGGCAACTTCCAGATCAAAGACATGAGAATGCTTTACGAAAATGACGTGAGATTTTTGGATCAGTTCTGATATTATATAGCATAAGATCATGTAGGAGTGTACGAAAATGGATCTAAACAGCAGTTCTATATACAAGTGCCTGACGGGCGGCAAAAAGCCTGTTGGCAAAATAATAGGCTATGCGATATGGGGTATACTGATATTCTTTATTGTGTGGTCGATAGTGTTTGCAATTTTTCAGACCGAGGCAAGCATGATAATAGGCGCGGTGATAGGTTTAGCGGCGGTCGCATTTTACATATGGCTTGCTAGAAAATGGGTGAAGAAAGCAAGCAAGGCAATTCAAAAGAGACTTGACACTGCGAACGCCATTTCACCCGAAGAATACGAGCGGCTGGAATACGAGCTTTCGCAGGCGGACTTTATGTTCAAGACGTTCTACTTTTTAAGCGATTATTTGTACATTCCCAAGGCGAGGCTGCTGATAAAGTATCTTGACATACAAAAGCTACAGCCTACAATACACAGCACAAACGGGATACAGGATTCTGTATGGATAGACCTTACGGACGAGGAGGACAACAAGTACAGATTCTACGTTAAAAAGTGGAAGGATTACTTAGACTACAAGTATATGTTCGATGATATGCTGAACGCCAAACGGCAGGAAAAATGGGAGCAAATGCAACAGCAGTGATCTATTAGGAGAGGAAGAATAGTATGGATCTTTCAATGAGGTGGCTGGCAGACTATGTTGACTGCGATATGCCGATAAAAGAATTTGTTTCGGGGCTGA
>CANRPG010000005.1 GCA_947632425.1 uncultured Clostridia bacterium
TTTGTCAAGAAAAGTGCTTGACAAACTGCGTGTGGTGGTGTATAATATATATAGAAAAAGGAAGTGCCGGCTAGTACGATAGCGGCTAGCTCCCAAAAATTTCGGTTTAAAGTAACCGCAACGTTTTGAGAGGTGTGCGGTTACTTTTTATTATTTTTAGTAATATCATCGATAAGTACTAATATAATAATAATTAGTATAATAGATGTAAGATCCATTACACATCACTCCTTTCGCTCTGTATTTCGTTACTGCTTTTGCAGCACGATACTCAGATTGTTTGCGAATGGAGGGAGCATAACCGCTACCGTTTTTCGTACCTCACCGGCACTTCTTTGTGCCTCATCGGCACAAGTATATTATAACATATACTGTCGGTATTTGTCAAGTGGTACAGCTCTGATACAAAGAAAGCGTGTTACAATTAACACGCTTTTTATTTTTTGCTGTCAGAAAAAATGAACAGAAAATTCTGAAAAACAAAAAAGGCGACGAGGAATGACCCCCGTCGCCTTTGTACATCTTATTTTCTGCCGCTGCTTTGCTCCTGCGTAAGGTCAAGGACGTCGCTGCTGTCGTCATCATTTTCACTGTCATTATTGCTGCTAGAACTACTATTTGGTTCTTCACTAGATTTATTACTATCAGAAGCACTTTCATCATCGCTGCCAGAGCTGTCAACGGCAGGCTTCTTTAGTTTGTTTATTTCTTCTGATAACATACCAAACACTTCGTCAAATGCAGATTTGGCTTTGGCATATTTTCTTTCAGAAAAGACGATATACGGGTCATATCGGCAGGACGTTTCCCACAAAGAAAGTGTATCTGCAATATCGACTACATTATCCGAAAACTCTATTCCCAACTTGTTCGCATGATCAATAAGTTTGCCTATATTATGTGAGAACTCAGGCTGTTCTCCATATATCATAATCAAACCTTTCAGAGATTTTTCAATTGCTTGTTGAAGATAATACATAGCACCGTTCAGGGCGGCTTCATCGGGAAATGACGGTTCAAGTTTTGTAACTGTCTTTTTATCGCGCTGTGCTAAAAGCAAAAATTCTTCACTGCTTAACATATATACACACTCCCTTTTCTACATTCTGTCTGAACAGTTCACTCTTTATTGTGTTGTAGTGTACCACGTCTACCTCGGAGGGTATCTGTATAAAAAACGGTCTTGCAAGACGTGCAAAATCATCTTCGCTTATATCGGGTACGTCAAGTGCAATATCAATATCACTAAGCATACCGCATTTCATTGTCAGCGCGCTGCCGAAAACTATGACCCTTTTTATTCTGCTGTCGGCACGCGCAAGTTCAATAGCTTTCTGAGCTGCTTTCTGTTTCAGAGGATAAATATATTTCAAAACGTCGTCTCCGTCACATCTTATAGGGTAAATATTCATATTGTCACCTCGCTATAATGAAGTGTGTCACGATGACACACTTTTACTTTCTGCCGCAGCTTTGCTCCTGTGTAAGGTCAAGGACGTCGCTTTCAGCTTCTTCACAGCTCTCCGTTTTTCTTTCCGACAAACTTTTGATGTATGAGATCCTGCTTTCTACAAATTCAACAAGACCGTTTACACGTTTTTCATCTACATAGCCTTTTTCTTTTAACGGTTCAAGGATATTTGCCATTTCTTCACCGAAGCCGTCAAGCTTTGAAGCATCGAACCAATCAAGCGACGATACCAGCTTTAATTGCTTATCATGCGTTTCATACCAGGGCTTGCACTCAATAATGCTGCTCCTGTTCGGAATGTCAACAGGCTTATTATAAAGCAAAGAAGTACCGCTGTCATACACGGGAGCTGCGCTTATAAATTCAAGCGTATCGGCATTTCTGAGCAAGCCGAAATTGTTGGTGTGGCGATCTTCGTTTGCAATGATGTAGTCTACGACTATCATTTTATCCATAAAGGTTTGTATATCGCGGACACCTGCTTCATTGCAAAGATTTATATAGTGCTGATAAAAATTTTGATGATTCGGCTTGTTTTTTGATGCAAGCACCGAATATGCTGTGACAAGTTCGGTATTTTTATCAGTAAAACACGGACAGACACTGTAAGGAAGCTCGTCTATCCATACAACATCATAACTTATGTGCGGTATGCCCAGACGTTTCATTAAAGCAGAAGCTATCTTCTCATTAAAAGGCTCTTGCTGATAAGGAAAAGTACCTGCTTTGAGCAGCACGCGCTCTCCGTTTATTATTTTCCAGCGTTTTTTCAGATTACCGTTAGATGTGCTATCCGGTGATAGACTATCTATATTGCCTATATGTTTTAAGTCGATTTGCGCTTTCCCAGTATCAAATCCCAAAAGCGTATCGCCAAGTTCTTCTGAAAAAGCGTTGTCAAAAAAGTTGATGCTCTCCCATGAAAGGTTTGCGCCATATGGCTTTATCCAATAATGCTCTGAAAGGCTCAAGCCCAGGCATCTTGCCGAAAGAGCTTGTGTACTGCCAATATTAAGTGCCTGCAATACTTCGTTAATACCCTTTCTTGTAGTAGGAATAGCGCGGTAAGCCCACCATGTATTAAGAAGTATACTGTTACACTTGCCATTTTTCAAAGTACCGACAGGCAAATGCTGCGGCTCATAAACGTCATTTATATTTATTATGTGTCCGTCATCTGTCATTAAAATCTCGGCAACTTCCACATCTTTGTGCATTAAAATATATTTATAACGTTCTTTGTCTTTGAATTCATTTTTTGACATAGTCTAAACAAAACCTCCTTAAAACAAGTGTGTCACGATGACACACTTTTACTTTCTGCCGCTGCTTTGCTCCTGTGTAAGGTCAAGGACGTCGCTTTTTGATGTACCCTAAGCAGCATTATGCAGGTCACGCAGCAGTACGCTATAGGTATCAAAAATATAATTTTCAAATATTGAATAGTTAAAGTCGATATTTGGAAATGCGGCTTTTGTTTCTGCCGAAGCCGTCGCTGCTGCATTTTCAATTTCTTCTTTGGTCGGAATAAAATCGCTTACAATATCTGCTATCTCTCGGCTTTGATAAAATCCCCGGGTAAAAATATTGCCGTTTTCTCTGTCGCATCGAGGAATATTGTTGGTAGCTGCCAACGACATATTGTAGTCGAAGAAAGGAGCAAGTCCGACTGTCCTGCCTGTTTCGCTGTCGCGCAATATACCTACATTCTGATTATGCCTGTCACCGTTAAACAGAAGCGCATCGTAAAACAACATCATCACATACTGCTTGCGCAATTCTTTATCAAGCTTCGGAACGATATACTGCGGATCTTCATTATCTCCAAATAAATAGCAGAACGGTTCAAAATCATATTTACCGTTTTCTGTAAAATCTTTCGATACAATGCAAACCGTTTCAAGACCTGTTTCTTTAGAGTGTTGCCGAAATATTCTGTACTGAGCAACAGGGACTTTCAGTGTTTTCAAAAAGACATACGAATAATACTCGGACAACAATTCAGCATTGTTGCCCTGTTTGAACATATACCATTCATTGTCAATATATCGCCAAGCCTTTTCATAGCTGCCTACAGTTCCAAGTTCGGTATAACCTCTTAATTCTTTGGTATGAGAACGTGATGAACCGAATAATGCTATATCGGCTATTGCTTCGTTATAACTTCTTAATGAAGCATGATCTGAATGTTCATCATCTTTTTGTATCCACCAGTTATCGGTAATAGTGATGCCATGCCCCACTTCTATGATTTTATCTATGCTGACATTGTTTTGAAGTCTGAGAGCCTTAAAAAGCTGCCTGGAATGGGAACGATGAATGTCAACACAACGATACTCAAGCCAATGCGAAATAGGAGTTCCGACTTTTATACAAACAGGACACAGGTCTTTATTTTCTATTTCGGTTATTTCATGATCGTCGGCTTTTGCAATTACCTGATCCTTATGCATAAGATAATATCCCATAGTTTACAGCTCCTTTCATTTTTATCCGATATAACGGATAGATATTTTCGTGTTGGTTGTATTATATTATACCATAGAGCATATCAATAGTCAAGAAATGATACATATTTTGTGTTGTATCTGTCAGATGTCAGAAATAAAGTTACAATTCAGATACGCACAAAGGTGAGGCAGAATATGAAAAAAGCCCGTCACACCGCAAGGCGTACGCCACCAACCGTTTTTGGCGGCGAGGGATTTTTTCTGCGTTTGACCGACACTTGTGGCAGTCAATGTGTGAGCTCCGCAGGATGCGCGTAAGCGCAAATAATAAAACTATTCGCAAATGCCGCAAATACATTTCTACTTCCGACTTCTAACCGCGCACGCAAAGTGCGCAAAACATTGCCTTGATTTTTGTGCGGTATAACCAAAAATCACGGGGTGCAATGTTAAATTTGCTTAATTGTATTGACTTTTTGAGCCGTTCAAGATATAATAAAGTAGTAAATATGCTTTTGAAAGGACAGATGCGGTCATGCGTAAAATGTTCAATGACAAAAAGACCGACGATAACGCGCTCAGCAAGGGCTTTACTTTAGCCGAGCTGCTTGTTGTTATTGCTATAATAGGTGTTCTGGCGGCGGTGCTTGTGCCTTCTATGATCTCATATGTTTCGCAGGCACGGCTCGACACTGCAAATTCTTCTGCCAAGACTGTATACAACGCTCTTAACAGTTACTGCCAGCAGTGCATAAACGGCGGAGTCAAGCTTCCTGACGGACAATACAGTAACGGTTCGGGCGGATTTATGGCTCCTGTTAAAAAGGCTCCGGACGACGGAAATCTTACACCAAAAATTCCGGAAGATGATGCTTCTTTGACGAAATCTGCTGCCGCATCTCTTGTTGAAGATGCCATGGCAATGAATCTGGGAATAGAGTTTGTCGGAACGGTATACGCGTTTTCGATAAACGACTACGGCTATCCCAACGGACTTATTTGGGCTGAAACTACAAGCACGCCGTATGTAGGCGGTTACCCGAATATTGCAGAGAAAACAAACTGGACTTTGAATGATGCGACCAAGACTTAAAGTTACATAACAAAAAAGCAGCTTACCTTTCGGCAGGCTGCTTTTATTATGCCTATTCTTCGGCAGCGACTGTTTCAGCTGACGCTGCGGCGGAGCCGTTTTGCTGCTTGAGAAGGTCGCGGATCTCTTCAAGAAGAACAACGTCGTCAGGCTTCGGTGCAGGTTCTTCGGGAGCGGGTTCTTCCGCTTTCTTGCCAAGGCTCATAAGCTTGTTTATGCTCTTCATAAGAATGAAGATTATGAACGCCATGATGAGGAAGTTGATTATTGCGGTAATGAAGTCGCCGTAGTTGAGCGACATACTCTGAACTTCCTCCAGCGTCATGCCTTCGTAATCTACCCACGGCAGACGTATCGAGCCTGCTACCTCTGCGCCGCCGACTGATGAGATCAGCGGATTGATAAAGTCTGCTGTCAGAGCGGTAACAATGCTCTGAAACGCGCCGCCGATGATAACGCCGACTGCCAGATCCATAACGTTTCCGCGCGAGATGAACGCTTTAAATTCGCCGAAAAATCCGCCTGTTTTTTTAAGAGCGGCTGCCCCGCCCTCTTTTAAAGATTTTGCACCCATAGTATGTATACCTCCAAAAAATATTTCTAATAATACTATATCAGAAATTTCACTGAAAATCAACACTTTTCGGAGCTTTTCCAAATTTTTTTAATATCGCAAAAGATATTTATGAACTTTTTGTAAACAAAGTGCCGCCGCGCTTGCATTTAAGGCAAAATACTGATATAATAATCTAGTGACGTTGAGAATAGATACTGGGATATAGCCAAGCGGTAAGGCAACGGACTTTGACTCCGTCATTCCGATGGTTCGAATCCATCTATCCCAACCAGAGCGGCTGTGCCGTATACACGCAATAGCAATTTTGGGGTGTCGCCAAGCGGTAAGGCAACGGACTCTGACTCCGTCATTCCGAAAGTTCGAATCTTTCCACCCCAGCCAGATATGCAAAAATGAGCATCGACTAATACTAAGCCGATGCTCGTTTTTTATATACACCACGAAAAATTTGTCATACGCTTTTCATTCTTCACTGTTGTTGCTGTCATCGCCGCCCGTCAGACCGAGTATCGCTTTGGTATCGATCGAATTATCGAGCGTTTCAACGCCGCGCAGGCTGCGGTTTATAGCCCTGCTTCTTGTGCCAATAAGCTTGTCCAGCTCATCATCTGCCTGCCGCAGACGGTTACGCGCAGAATCGAGCACCGCGCCGAAATTGCCGAACTCTTTCTTTGTGGCTTCGAGGATCTTCCAGACCTCGCCGCTCTTTTTCTGTATTGCAAGCGTGCGAAAGCCCATTTGCAGGCTGTTGAGCATTGCCGCCATGGTAGAAGGCCCTGCGATATTCACCTTAAACTCGCGCTGGAGCGTTTCGACCAGCCCCATGTTTATGACCTCTGCATACAGCCCCTCAAAAGGCAGGAACATTATCGCAAAATCTGTGGTATACGGCGGCGCTATGTACTTGTCGTGTATGCTTTTCGCACAGCGTTTTATCTCTGCTTCAAGTGCGCTGCGCCGCTGTTTCATAAGCTCGGCATCGCCGCTGTCATAGGCATCGAGCAAAGCCGAAAACCTGTCCTGCGGAAATTTTGAGTCTATAGGCAGATAAACATACTCGCCGGTGCCTGTGCCCGGCAGATTTACAGTATAATCGACCTTTTCACTGCTGCCGGGTTTTACAGACTGCTGCGCGCTGTACTGACCGGGGGCAAGTATTTCTTCCAAGATCGCGCCAAGCTGTATCTCGCCGAGCGTGCCCCTCGTCTTTACGTTTGAGAGGACGTTCTTCAGATCCGCAACGCCGCTTGCCACGTTCTTCATCTCGCCCAGCCCCTTATGCACCTGCTCCAGTCTTTCGTTTACCGCCGAGAACGACTGCGTAAGTCTATCGTTGAGCGTTTTCTGCAATTTCTCGTTGACGGTATCGTTTATTTTGTCAAGGCTCTCTCTGTTTTCGGCGCGCAGTTTTTCCATGCTCTCGTTATTTGAAGCGCGCACTTTTTCAAGAGATGCCGTAAGGTCGGTGTTTATCTTTGCAAACTGCTCTTCAAGCTTTTGCAGCCGCTGAGCCATGGCATCGGTCATTTTATCTAGGTTTTGCTGATTATCCCTGCGCTGCTTTTCAATGCTCTCGCTGTTTGACTGCCTTATTTTTTCAAGAGATGCCAGAAGCTCTGTGCTTATTCTGTTAAACTCGCTCTCCAGTCTTAGCAGTTTTTCGTTCACTGCTTTCTGCTGCTGCTCCTGTGATGCGCGCAGCTCTCCGCCCAGCTTTGATATGCTGTTTACAACACTGTCGCTCAGCCTGCTGATGCTGCCCATTATCACGTCGCTTTGCGTTTTGTACTCTTTTTCTAAAAGCTCTGCCTGCCTGCTTACCGACTGAATATCATCTTCAAGCTTTTCGGTATTGTCGCCCTTGCCCTGCTTTACTAAAACTACAATGAGCAGTATCAGGTTTACAACGCAGCACACAAGCGCAAGTATTTCTACAATTTCCATATCCTTTTCCTTTCACTTACTGTTCAACGTTGACCGTTACGGCATCGGTCGTTTTGCCGTCGTATGTGATCTTTATCGAAGCCGCGCCTTCTTCCACGCCTGTTACTGTAAAATGTACGGTCTCCGTATACGCCTGCTTAAAGCTTACTTCAACGGCAGAGGTATTGTCAACATTGATATCAAAGTCCTTCTCTTTCGCGCCCGACATATCTTTGCCGTCGCATTCCAGTATTATGTTCACCGTTTTGCCTACCGCAACGCTGTATTCATCTTTGCGCCACTGCATACCGCCGCTTTTGCCGTCAAAAACGCCGAAGTATTTCAGCAGACCGAATATCACAAATATTGCGGCTATCACGGAGCATATCGCGGAAATTACTACTTTTGATTTGCTGCCCTTCTTGCTTTTTGAGCCGCTCGAGGTGGTATACGAAAGCCCAGTGCCGGGTATGCCTATGGTGGTGGTCTGCCTGCCGCTGGTGCTTACGGTATGGTGCACGCCCTTAGTGCCGACGGTAACGCTCGCGCTCTTTTTGCTGAGGTTGACCCTTGTATTGTCGTTCACCTTTACACTTTTATGAAAATTAAGTCCCATGTTTTTCACCTTTCCTGTCCGGTATGTTTTTCTATACATATATAATAGTATAACACAAAACACAGCAAACGTCAAGCGTTTACTGTGTAAAAAAACTCCCAACAAAAGCGTTATTTGCTCCGCAGGGTCTTGAAAAAATCCGAAAGAATATCCGCGCACTCTTTCTGCATAACGCCGCCGGTGATCTGCGGTTTATGGTTATAAGGCAGCTCGAACAGCTCTATCACGCTTTCGCACGAGCCTGCCTTTTTATCATACGCGCCGAAAACCACACGTTCAATGCGCGAATTTATTATCGCACCGCAGCACATGGGGCATGGCTCTAAGGTCACAAACATTTCGCAGTCTATCAGCCGCCAGCCGCCAAGTGTCTTGCTCGCCTCATTTATCGCAATTATTTCGGCATGGGCAAGGGGGCTTTTGCCGCTCTCGCGCAGGTTATAGCCCTCCCCTACTATCTCGCCGGTCGATTTTTTCACCACCACCGCGCCCACGGGAACTTCGCCGAGAGCCGCGGCTTTTTTTGCAAGCTCTACCGCGCGCGACATATACTCCTCGTCAGTCATTGTCTACCTCGTTCACCTCGTCGGCAGATGGTATTACCATGCTTTCAAGTATCTCAGGCGTTATAACGGGCTGTTTGCCGTCAGAGTGATAGATATGCGTAAACGGCACTTTGTATTCTTCGGTAGCGGTGGGCATATTTTTGCTGTGGAGCTTCTTTGCGGTATGCTCTTTAAGAAGGTCATAAGCCACCGAGCAGGTAGGCACTGCAAGCAGCAGACCCACGACCTTGAAAAGTCCGCCGCCGACAAACAGCGCGACAAGCACCCAGAACGTTGGCAGACCGGTTGTTCCGCCCAGTATACGTGGGCCTAAAATATTGCCGTCAAACTGCTGCAATATAAACACAAATATTACAAAAACAATGCACTTTTTAGGCTCTACAAAAAGCACAAGTGCCGCCGAGGGTATTGCGCCTATGAACGGGCCGAAATACGGAATGATATTCGTTATGCCCACGATAACTGCTATCAGTATATAATAAGGTATTTTCAGCACCCAGCAGCCGAAGAAGCAGATTATGCCGATGATAAGCGAATCTATTATCTTGCCGGTCAGGAAGTTGCCGAAAGTTTTGTTGGACATGGAAGCAACTTTGAATATCTTCTCGCAGGTGGAGCGCTTGAACAGTGCTATAAACAGCTTTTTGAACTGCGCCTGCAATGTCTCTTTGCTGATGAGAAGATATATTGAAACGATAAAGCCCAGCACAAAATTCTTCAAAAAGTTTATAAGGCTCCACGCGCCCGATGCAACGTTCATCAGCATGGGCTGCACCTGATCTAGCACGGAGTTGAGGTTCGCGCTGAAGTCGTCTATCTTTTCATTTACGAAGTTTTCAAGCTTGGGGTTATCGCTGAGAAGCTTTGCAGACCAGTCATACAGCCGGTTGTAGACGTCGGAAACGTTGTCCACCATTGTTGAAATGCTGTCAATAAATGCAGGTATTACTATATAAAGCAAGCCGCCGACAACGGCTATGAAAAACATTGACGTGAAAGTTACCGAAACGCCCCTAACAAGCTTGGGGTGCGGCTTTTTTACTACATACTTTTTGAGGAGCTTTTCTATGGCGTTGAGCAGGGGGTTGAGCAAAAATGCTATCGCCAGACCGATGAACACTGGCATGAGTATTGAGAATATATTGCCCACGACACGCGATATTGCGGAGAATTTGAATATCGCCACGACCATAAGCATACTTATCGCGATGACAATTATTGCATATACTGCTATTGTATTGTACTTTTTGTTTGAATAAAACTTCACTTGCGCGCTCCCCTTTTTTACACATAATAATGCTTCTTAATATATTATAATACATTGCATTAAAAAAAGCTAGTCTTATTTGCAAAAAAATTTAAATTTTTAATGACCCGAAATGAGTATTGAAAAAAATGCCGTGACGTGATATAATATTCTAGTAGAAAATTATAAGGAGTTTTTATATATGTCTCAATATACGGCTTTGAAACAAATGGCGCTTGAAAAGTATTTTTCAAAGATGAACGACAAGCAGCGAGAGGCTGTTTTTCAGGTAAAAGGGGCGGTGCTGATACTTGCAGGGGCAGGCAGCGGCAAGACCACCGTGCTTGTAAACAGGATAGCCAACATGATATACTTCGGCAACGCATATTACGAGGGTGAGCCGACCGATATAAGCGAGAGCGACATGGCTTTTCTGCGAGGTTTTGCACACGGCAGCGAGAGCGACCGCAGCAGACTTCGCGGCATTATAGCATACGACTGCGTTGAGCCTTGGAACATTTTGGCGATAACTTTTACCAACAAGGCTGCAAACGAGCTGAAAACGCGCCTTGCTGATATGCTGGGCGAGGCAGGCAGCGGCATTACTGCGGCGACTTTTCACTCGGCTTGTGTGAGAATACTGCGGCGAGAGTGCGACAAACTGGGCTACCCGAGGAGCTTTACGATATACGATGCTGACGACCAGAAACGGCTGATAAAAGACTGCCTGAGTGACCTTGGGCTTTCAGACAAGATGTTTCCGCCGCGCTCGGTGATCTCGGAAATATCTTCGAGCAAAGACAAGCTGATAACGCCGAAGCAGTATGAGCAGATGTTCGGCAACGACTACCGCAAAAAGGCATATTCAAAGATATATGCGCTGTATCAGCAGCGGCTGAAGGCGGCAGGAGCTATGGACTTTGACGACCTTATATGCAACACTGTAACGCTGTTTGAGCAGTTCCCCGATGTTTTAGCGCACTATCAGAATCTTTACAAATACATACTTGTTGACGAATATCAGGACACGAATATTGCGCAGTATCGGCTGGTTGCTATGCTGGCGGCAAAGTACGGCAACCTGTGTGTTGTGGGTGACGACGACCAGAGCATTTACAAGTTCCGCGGCGCGACTATAGAGAACATATTGCAGTTTGAGGGGCGGTTTGCAGGCTGCAAGGTGATTAGGCTGGAGCAGAATTACCGCTCAACGCAGAATATTCTCACCTGTGCGAACGTCCTGATACAGAACAACAGCGAGCGCAAGGGCAAAAATTTGTGGACTTCTATGGGAGACGGCGAAAAGGTATGCGTTTACAAGGCGGCAAGCTCGGCAGGGGAAGCAAAATTTGTTGCCGAAACGGTGCTTGAAAATCTGCGCTCGGGCGGTCACTATGGCGACAACGCCGTTTTATATCGCACTAACGCGCAGTCAAACGCTTTGGAACAAGCGATGATAGCAGGCGGCATACCATACAAAATATTCGGCGGCGTGAAGTTTTACGACAGGAAAGAAATTCGCGATATTTTAGCGTATCTGCACGTTATTGACAACAATGCCGACATAATGCGATTCAAGAGGATAGTAAACGAACCGAAGCGAAAGATAGGCGAAGCGACCGTAGCGCTGATAGAGCAGATATGCTCAGACATCGGCGACGACCCGATAACGGTGATGAGGGATTCGCGCGAGCTTGCGCCCCTTGAAAAAAAGGCAAACCAACTTACCGACTTAGCGGCGATGTTTGACTATCTTAAAGAGATAAGCGACAGTGTGCCGCTGGAAGAACTGCTGGACGAGGTCATGGAAAAGTCGGGCTACAGGGCTATGCTGCTGGCACAGGGCGACGAGGGTCAGACAAGGCTTGAAAACATCGAGGAGCTTAAATCAACAATGGTGACGTATTCGGAGCAGGCTGAGCAGCCTTCGCTTTCGGGATTTCTGGAAGAAGTTGCGCTTTACACCGACATTGACGAGCTTGACGGCGATGCAGACTATGTTACGATGATGACGGTTCACTCTGCTAAGGGACTGGAATTTCCGACGGTGTTTGTTGTGGGAATGGAAGATAATTTGTTCCCGTCAAGTCGTTCGGTAGATGAAGGCAATCTGGAGGAGGAGAGGCGGCTTGCATACGTTGCGATAACGAGAGCGAAAAACAAGCTGTATCTCACCCACGCGAAAGAAAGACTTATGTACGGCAGTGTGACCTACGCTTCGCCGTCACGCTTTTTGAACGAACTGCCGAAAGAAAATATAGAAAAGCGCGTTGACCCTGCTTTAGAGGCGGCATACGGCGGCGGAAACATATCTGCAAAGGCGGCACAAAAAACGCCGCAGATATTCGGCAAGGCGGCTGCCGTGCGCCCACAGCCTGCAAAGCTTACGGAGAGTTTTTCGGCAGGCGACAGGGTATCGCACAAGATATTCGGCGAGGGAACGGTGCTTTCTGCAACGCCCACCGCGGCTGACATAAAGCTTGAAATAGCTTTTGACAAAGTGGGCACGAAAAAGATAATGGCTGCATTCGCGAAAATAACTAAGGTGTAAAGACTTTTTTAGTCACTGCTTACGCGTAAGCGCACTAAAAAATCAAATAAAAAGAGCCGAGAATCGTTCAGTGTGCTTGGACTCCAATTGCCCAAGGGCTTAAACGACCTTGACCCTGATTCTATTATACACCAAATCAGAAAATTTGTCAATAGGCTTTAAAAATATTTCAGATCTGTCATCTGAATAAAAAAGAGCCGAGAATTGTTCAGTGTGCTTGGACTAGACTTCCCCAAGGGCTTAAACAATTTCGGTTCTGATATTATTATACACCAAAGCGAAAAATTTGTCAAGGGCTTTTTCAAAAATATTTCAGATCTATCATTTGAATAAATAAAGAGGCAAGGATCGTTTGAGAGATGGGAGCTACAATTGCTCGAATTAACAAACGACCTTGACTCTGATACTATTATACACCAAATCAGAAAATTTGTCAATAAGTCTGGCGAAAAATTTTCAGGTATAGCAGAAAAACTGCATAAATACATCATACACAAATATAATAAAATAAGGAGTGATATTATGTTCAGAGAATGCGACATAACAAAGGCAGGTTTTGACCCGTTTTGCAAGATAGGCAAGCAGTGGTTTCTGATCTGCGCGGGAAAGGAAAACGACTTCAACGCGATGACCTGTTCGTGGGGGTTTGCAGGCGTTATGTGGAACAAAAACTGCATTGCACCCGTGATAAGACCGCAGAGATACACGAAAAAGTTTCTGGACAGGGAAGAATATTTTTCGGTATCTTTCTACCCCGACGAGCACAAAAGCGCGCTGGCGTTCTGCGGCTCAAACAGCGGCTACGATATGCCCGACAAGATGAAAAAATGCGGTCTTACGCCGATAATGCTTGACGGTGTGCCCTGCTTTGAAGAGGCCAATCTTGTACTTATCTGCCGCAAGCTCTACACACAAGACCTTGTTCCCGAGGGGTTCGTTGACAAAACCGTGGCGCAGCTGAATTACGCGCAAAACGACTACCACTGCGCTTACATCGGCGAGATAGTAAAGGCATATGAAAAGTAAGTGAATAAAAGGCGTTCTTTCGGTCAATGATGAAGATAACATCACACCGAAAGGACGTTTTTTATGCTGACAAATTTATCTTCAAAAATACTCGCGCTTTCTGTTGCGGCTGCGATATTTGTATCAATGCTGCTGCCGTCATTTAAACAAAACTGCTTTTTGCCCTCCGCGGCGGCGGATTCATCGCAGGCGGACAGGCAAGTGCACGCAGGTATCACCATAATAGAGGCAGACGAAGTGCAGTTTGGCTTTTTGTTTTTTGAATGGATAGAGAAAATATTCGGACTGTAGTTTGCAGTCCGTTTTTTTGTACCAAAAAGTCTTGACATATAGATAGAAAAGTGTTATAATAGTAACAATGTTTATTTAACGGAAAGGAGATAATTATGCTTAGGATCATAACAGGCACGGAGCACAGTTCAAAAACGCAGCTGCTTGCGCAAGCGGCAAAGGAGAGCATTGAAAGCGGCAGGCGCGTTTGCATTATAATACCCGACCAGTTTTCGCTTGTATATGACAGGAAGGTATACGGCATTCTGGGGGCGAAGGCTTTCAACAAGATGACCGTGATAGGCCCCAACAAGCTGGCAAAGCGGCTGATAGAGCAGTACGGCAGCAGCGGAAGATACTGCTCTGACGATGCGCAGCTGATAATGATGTACAAAGCGTGCAAGGAGTTTTCATCGCTTAAAGGGGCGCGGTATTTCAAACGCTCGCTTGACAAGTGCGGCTTTTTTGCAAGCGTATGCGACACCGTTGACGAGCTGCGGCAGAGCGCTATTGACAGCAAGTCTCTTCTGGCGGCTGCCGAGCAGCTGAGCGGCACTGCTTCGGACAAGCTTTATGACATTGCGCGGCTTTACGAGCTTTACAATGAATATCTTGAAAAATACGGGCTGAAAGACAACAGCACGGCAGTTTCGGAGGCGGCTGAAATAATACGCACAAACGGCATATTCAAGGGCTGCGACGTATACTTCGACAGCTTTTCGTCGTTCACTGCCGACCAGAGAGCGCTGCTGTATGAGATATTCACGCAGGCTGAAAACGTTACGTTCGCGCTGACTATAGGCAAAGGCAGGAACGCCGATATAAGGCGCGCTCCCCTATCGCCGTATGCGGAATGTATTTCTACAAAAAAGCAGCTGGAGGATCTTGCGGCAAAGGCAGGCATAGCTGCGCAGCACATTGAAGCGGAGGAAGAAAGCATAAACGCCTGCGTAAGGGCGGTGGCTGACAACGTTTTTGCGCCTGCAAGAAAGACGGAGCTTGACGGCGAGGGCGTTACCATTGCAAATGCGGTTGACGTATACGCCGAGGCGGAATATGTTTTTGCGCAGATACGCAGGCTGGTTCGCGACGAGGGATATAATTTCAGTGATATTGCGATAATCTCGCGAGACCTTACAAACGCCGCCGACATTCTGGAGGACATGGCATACAGGTATGACGTGCCGCTGTTTATAGATCAGAAAACTGTGGTGGCGCACTCGTCGCCGGCTATGTTTATAAACGCGGTGTTTGAAAATATCTCGTCAAAGACGTTTCACACAAAATCGCTGCTTGCATACATAAAATCGCCGTTTTCTGCTATAGATATGACAGAGGCTTCACAGATAGAGGAGTACGCCTTCAAATGGTCGGTTGACGGCGATATGTGGCTTAGCGACTTTGCCGCAAGCGACAGAAGCTCGCAGAAGCAGCGCGAAAAAGAGCTTGAATATATCAACGGTATACGCCGCAGGATAACAGAGCCGCTGCTTGAGCTGAAAGAAAAATGCAGCGATGCGTCCGCAAAAGAGATATTCTCGGCTTTCAACGAATTTTTGAAAACGCAGATAGAGGGTTACGAAGGCGGCAGCGATGAAGGCGCGTCTAAAATACTGGGTCAGCTGTGGAGCAGAGCTATGGAAGCGTGCGAGTCGATATACATGACGCTGGGCGACGAAAAGATAAGCATTTCGCAGTACCACAGCCTTTTGCGCACCATGCTTTTGCAGACGAAAATTTCTTCTCCGCCGCAAAAGCTGGATTCCGTTATAGCGGCAGGCGCTGAACACTCGCGGCTTTCTGACATAAAGGCGGTATTCGTTATAGGCGTGAACGACGGGCTTTTCCCGAAGAATGTGAAACTTTCGGGGCTGTTTTCGGAGCGTGAAAAGCTGAAGATAGAAAATGCCGGCATACACATGGAAAAGCGGCTGGATACAAATCTTCGGGCAGAAAGGTTTGCGTGTATGCGCTCGCTGGGTGCGCCGAGCGAAAAGCTTTACATATGCATACCGCGCGCCGACAAAAAAGGCGATGTGCTGTCGCCCTCGCAGCTGGCGATGCAGATAAACGGAATGTTCACAAGCGACATAAATATTAACGTTTCTCAGCTGGGTATGGAGTTTTTCTGCGTTTCGCCTAAATCAGCGATATACAAGTATTCGGAGATAATAGGTAAAGACCGCGCAAAGGCGGCTGCCATTAAGGCGGCTCTTGCGCCCTACCCCGAATATGCGGCTTTGGCTGAAAACATCGAGCAGGAACTTTTTGGCGAAAAAGCGAAGCACAAGCTTTCCGAAGATACGGCGAAAGAGCTGTTTTTGAAAGACGGGCTGAATATTTCCGCGACCGCGGCAGAGACATTTTTCGGCTGCCCGTTCAAGTATTTCTGCAATTACGGAATGAATATAAAAGGCACGAAAAAGGTCTCTATGCAGGCGGTAAACATAGGCAGTATAGCGCACAGCTGTCTGGAAAAAATAGTGCCGCTTTTTATAGAAGACCCCGGTATGACAAACGATGAGATAGCAGCTCGGGTAAGCCGCATTACCGATGAATACATAGCTGAAAACATGGGCGGCAGTTACGGCAAAAACGCTTCTTTCAGCTATGACGTAAGGGAAGTGAAAGAACACGCTACACTACTCGTGACCAACATATGCAGAGAGCTGACAAACGCCGATATAAAGCCTGTATATTTTGAATACGCTCTTGACGGCGAGGATAAAAAACTTACTTTGAAAGCTGATGAAAAAGATCATAAAGATATAGGCTTGCGCGGAATAATCGACCGCGTTGACCTTATAACAACAAATGAGGACAAGAAATATATCAGGGTCGTAGATTACAAGACGGGCCAAAAGCATTTCAGCTACGGAAAGGTATACCACGGGCTTGACTTGCAGATGCTGCTGTATCTTTATGCGATCACGGAAAGCGCGGACGAAAAACTCAAGGATTCTGAGCCTGCCGGTGTTATATACATTCACCCGGTGGAGCAGAAAACACTCTATAACAAGTCGGAAACATTGGATCTCAAAAAAAATATAGAAAAAGCCGAAGAAGCCGGAAAGATCAGCGGTCTTACAGAAGATGAGATACATGCGGATACCGACAGGCTTGCCGATGAATTTACAGGGAAAAAGATAACTTCATTGCTGAAACGCAGCGGTGTTGTAGCTGACGACATGGAGCTTGTAAGAACGATTACCTCTGTTGACAAGAGATTTTCGCCGGTATATATAACAGGCCAAAATAAATACAGCGACTCCGGCTCGGGCTATGTGCTCAGCGCGGACTCGATAAAAAATCTGGAGTTGTTTGCAGTAAATAAGGTGAAAGGCATGGCGGAAAGCCTCGCCAAAGGTGAAATAGACTCGATGCCGACAGGATCGGATGAAAAATCTTTGCCTTGCAAATACTGCGATTACAAGGCGGTATGCTCAACGCCTGACCGCAAAGATGCTGTAATTATCAAAGATTGCGACAACGAAAAACTGCTGACCGAAATAAAGGCAGAAGATGAAACACCTGCGACTGACGGTCAGCAAGACGAAAGGAACTGACGGACATGGCGGAAAAAGAGAAATGGACAGACGAACAAATAGAAGCAATAAACGCAAGAGGCAAAGGCACGGTAGTTCCTGCGGCGGCAGGCAGCGGAAAGACCGCTGTGCTTATAGAAAGAGCGATAAAAATGCTCTGCGATGAGGAAAACAAAGTTCCTGCCGACACGCTGCTTTGCGTTACTTTTACAAACGCGGCAGCTGCACAGCTGAGAGAGAAACTTACAGGCGCTCTTAGCGAGCAGGCTGCGAAATACCCCGAAAATGCCTGGATAGCGCAGCAGCAGGTAAAGCTGCAAACTGCCAGGATACTTACGATAAACGCGTTTTGTCTGGAGCTTGTAAAGAACAACGCCCACGCGCTGGGGCTGCAAAGCGACCTGCGTATTATGGAAGAGAACGACACCCTTTTGCTGAGGAAAGAAATGCTTGGAAAGGCAGTTGACTGCTTCTATGAAAGCTGCCCCGAAAAGATGGAGCTTATATACAAAAAGCTCAGCAATAAAAAAGGCGACATAATAAAAGCCGCGGAGATAATGTATCTATATCTTCGCAGCATACCGTTTTCGGATGAATATATGCAGGAAAGTCTTGCAAAGCTGCGCAGCGAAGATGAATGTATGAAATTCTGCGAAAGGCTTCTTTATAAGGCTGTTGACAATTGCCATCAGGCAAGCACGCTGATCGAACAGTGCATTATAATCTGCGAAAGATCGGAATTTCCGCTTGATAATATCGCCAATGTACTAAACAGCGATCTTGATGTGATAGACAATGTAAAACAGGAGATCATGAAGGGCTGCAACGATTCCCTGAGCAGCGGCGATAAGCAAAAGCAGTACACACACATTTATAATGAAGTGATCGACGGTGTAAAATACGGAAGAATGGGTTCCATCTCCAAGAAAGAATATGACGACAAACAGCTTGCAAGCCTGAAATACACCAAAGACAATATAGACGATCTGCGTACAAAGGCAAAAAAGAAAATAAAAGAGATCAAAGATGTTCTTATATGCCCGTTTGACGAGGTGGCGAAAGACTGCAAGATAAGCGCAGATATTATTGAAACGCTTTACGAGATAGTAAACAAGGCAGATGAATATATCCGCAAAGAAAAGGAAGAGCGTGGTTGCTGCGATTTTGCGGACGTTGAGCTTATGACAGTATCGCTTCTGGCGGAAAAGACAGACGGCGTTATATGCAGAACGCAGCTTTGCAAAGAGCTTGCCTCACAGGGTGAGTTCGGCGTTATAATGATAGACGAATATCAGGATACCAACAAATTGCAGGAGCTTATTTTCAAGTGCCTTTCAAATACCGATGACCTGAATATTTTCGGTACTAACGTATTTATTGTAGGCGACATAAAGCAGGCTATATATCAGTTCCGCCGCTCCGACCCCAAACTGTTTGCCGCCGCAAGAGTTGCCGCTGAAGATGAAAGATACAAAGACAGGCTGCAAGAGATAGCGCTTACACAAAATTTCAGAAGCCGCGAAAATGTCATAAACACCGCAAACTTTATGTTCTCTCACCTGATGAGCAAAGAAGTCGGAGGAGTAGATTATGCAGACAGCGAATGGCTGAACTATGGCGCAAAAGAATGCTACGATACCAAAGACGACCTGCCTACACGTCTTGCGTTATGCAGCAAGGACAACGAGTTTGAAGAGGCGGCGCGCATAATAAAAGAAATGCTGGACAAAGGCGTTATGGTATATGATAAGAATACACAAGGGCAAAGGGCATGCAGACCAAGCGATTTTTGCATACTAATAAAGGAGAACAAGGTGAACTTTTCGGCATCGCAGGCTTTGGGCAAATACGGGCTGAAAATTGCCAGCCGTGATATAAAAGGTTACCTGCTCTCCCGTGAGATATCACTGATGACTTCTCTGCTGAAAGTTATTGACGACCCTCTGAACGATACGGCTATGCTGGCGGTAATGCTCTCGCCGATATTGCAGTTTACAGATGACGATGCCGCAAAAGTGAAGCTCTATGCAAACGGAGAAAAAGTCAGACTTTACAACCTTATGAACAAGCTCTCGCAAGACGAAAAATACGAGGATAAGACTCTTGCGGAAAAGTGCCGTAACGCCCTGCTGCAAATTGAAAAATACCGATATTTTGCCTCTGCGATGACTACCGGCAGACTGATAAGAAAGCTGTATACCGAAACGAATTTTTACATACTGGCAGCAGCTCTCAGCGGCGGTGAGAGATCACAGGCGAACCTGCGGCTGCTGCTTGACATCGCTGACGGCTACGACAACAATTCCGTGGGAGGTCTCAGCGGATTCATAAGATATTTTGACGACATTACCGAAAACGGAGAGGATTTTTCTCAGGCGGCGCTGGCGACCGAAATGAACGATTCTGTAAACGTTATGACGATGCACAAAGCGAAGGGTCTGGAATTTCCGTTCGTGATACTTACACAGCTCGGCAAGCAATTTCATTCAGAAAATAAAGTCGGCATAGCTCTGAACGAATACGGCATAGGCATTAAAATAACCGACAGCGAACTTCTTGCAAGATACCCGACTGCGGCATATACAGCCATTACAGCGGAAAAAGAGCGAGAGGCTGTAAGCGAGGCTATGAGGCTTTTATATGTTTCGGTGACAAGGGCGCGCGAACAACTTATCATTATGATACCCAAAGGCGATAAGGTCACGGAAAACGCAGGCAAAATGATACTAAGCGCCTCAAAGCACGGCGGCATTACACCAAAGATAGCTCTTTCGGCAAATTGTATGCTTGACTGGATACTGACCGTTTTTGCATACCACACGAGACGAAATGAGCTTGGAGAACCACTGGAACTTGATTACATTTTTATTGACGATATTTCAGACGAGTGCGACATATGCGTGACAAGCGAAGGCGAAAAGGCAGCCGACAGCGATGCGGAAAATACGGCTGCCCCCGTTATAGACGCCGAGCTTGTGAAAAAGCTGGCAAAGTCTATAGCATCGCCGAAGCGCGAGCCGCTGCCCTATGAAGCAAAACTTTCGGTAACAGGCATAGTTCACAAGAAAGAGGAGAAAGCGACTTTCAGACCGTGGGCTGCCAACACCGAAAAGCAGCAGACATTCTCGGCGGCTGAAAAGGGTACCCTGACACACCTGTTCATGGAACTTTGCGACATAAAAAACGCCGCCGAGGACTTTTACAAAGAGTTTGACAGGGTGATGAGCCTTGGGCGTTTTTCGCCGCAGGAGGCAAACGAGATAAACAAAGGCTCTCTGGAAGGCTTTTTCAAGAGAGACATTGCAAAACGCATGGCGGCATCGGGCGAGATACTCAGGGAACTGCCGTTTTTGGTGAAGATATCGGATCTGGCGCTTGACGAAGAGCGTTTTGGCGACATTGCAGGCTCGGACGGTATGCTTCAAGGTATTGCGGACTGTGTTTTCAAAGAGGATGACGGCTATGTGCTGGTAGACTACAAGACCGACAGGGTAGATAAGGTCGAAGTGCTTTCACAGCGATACAGCAGGCAGCTGGAACTTTACCGCGCGGCGCTTGACCTGATACTTGACGCGCCCGTGAAAGAGTGCGTGATCTGCTCGCTGCATCTGGGCGCTGAAATTTCAGTATAACAAAAAACGGAGCATTTTTTCAATGCTCCGTTCTTTTTACAGTTCGTGATAGTATGGGCAGATGTTTGCATATCTTCCGCCTTTCATGCGAAAGCCCTTTGGTATAACGCCCAGCTGCACAAAGCCCAGCTTTTCATACAGCCGCCGCGCACGCATATTGCTCTCTACAACGGCGTTGAATTGCAGCACGCCAAAGCCGTATTCCTTAGCTTTTGCAAGGCAGTCGCGCACTAAACGCTCGCCTATCCCCTGCCCTCTGCACCTGCTGCTTACCGCGAAGCTTGCGTTGCATATATGACCGCACCTGCCGACGTTGTTGGGGTGAAGTATATATAGCCCCACGATCTCTCCGCCTGTTTCTGCCACGCCGCAGTAAGTCTGCTGCGAAAAGAACTCTCTGCCGCTCTCTTTGTCCAACCGCTCCTCCTGCGGAAAAGCAGCGCCTTCGTCAACAACTTCATTCCAGACGGCTATCATGCCGCCGAGGTCGTCATCTTTGCAGCTCCGTAAAGTTACATCAGTTGCTGTTTTTTCTGATGTCATCTTTCAGCTTTTCCTTTCTGTCGTTCATAAGAGCCATCATCTCTTCTAGCGACATAGAGGGTCTCAGAGGCTTTCTTGCAGGCTCAGTCTGAGCGGCTTGCGTCGCTGTTTCAGTTACTTCTTCAACAGAGCGTGTCTCATAAGTTATTTTGCTCTGCCCATCTTCAATATTCTCAGGCTGCTGCGGCTGCTTCCTGCGCTGCTCATAAGTATCTTCTGGCGCGGCGTTCCTTGTTACCTTTATCTCCTTGTATTCGTTGTCCTCAAAGCCCGTCTGTATGCCCACGCTTGAGACCGCAGGCGCTTCAAATACAGTATCTTCCGGCTCGTCGGTATTCTTTTCGGCAGGTATCTCCATAAGTCTGGTACGCTCTTCGCGCTGTGGGCGCAGGCTTCTTACAGCCTTTCGGTCGGGTCTTACGGGCTCGCTGTTGCTTTTGAGGTGCTTTCTGCGAAGTTCTATCTCCTCGTTTTTGAAATCATCTACAGAAAATTCTCTGTCGCGATGGCGTTTGGTACTGTAGTTCTTAGCCTGCTCCTGCCTTACGTGTTCGCGGCGTTTTTGCAGATCGCGCTTTTTCATTTCCTTGATAAATCCCAGTATCAGTTCAACAAACGCAAGCACCAGCACGGGTATTACAACACACACCAGCACGCCAACTTTTGACTTTATAAAAAGCACCATTCTGCCAAGGCTGTGCACCGCATACTTACATTCGCCGATAACATTTTTTGCATCTACAGCGAAAATACTTTGTGGGTCGCCGTCCATGCAGACGTTGTAAATAAATGTATCGGTGGTAGCCTCAACGCTTACAACGCGGAATATGCCCGTATCAAAGCCGGGTATATCCTTGCAAAGTATCACGCCGCCTACAACGCTGCCGTCGGGTCTGCCGTTTTTGGCTATTACCATTGAATCGTATTTTACGGCATCGTCCATTTTCTCCATATCCGAAATATAGAAGCTGTGCCCCATAAGCGACGGGGCGCTTTCGGAGTCGCTGAAAAGTATATCCGTTACAAAAATAAGCAGCACGACTATAAGCTCTACTATCAGCATTACGGCAAATACCGTTTTCGCAGCCGATCTTTGTTCTCTCTCTACCATATTCATCTATCCTTTCGCTTTTGTTATCCCGTTCTTTTTATGTAAAGATCTATCTGAAATGCAAATTATTTCAATCGCCGTGAAAACAAACGGTCATTCCTTTTCTTATTATAACACACATTTTCACAAATTTCAAATACTTTTTCATACTTTTTATAAAAATATGCATTTTACCGCCTTCTTTAAGAAAAACAGAGCCCAAAAAACAAGGCGTTATCAGAGTTTTTATAATTATTACAAAAAACTATTGCAAAAAGTAAAAAAATGTTGTATAATATTTTTGTATAACGTTTTAAAGGATATGTTTATTTAATGAAAACTGTTGAAATTTTCACCGACGGCGCGTGTTCGGGCAACCCCGGGCCGGGCGGCTGGGGCGCGATACTCAGGTACGGGCAAAACGTGAAAGAGCTATCGGGCGGCAGCGCACAGACCACCAACAACCGCATGGAGCTCACCGCAGTTATAACCGCTCTGGAGGCGCTGACAGAACCGTGCAAAGTTGTGCTGACAAGCGACAGCAAGTATATAATTGATGCTGTTACCAAAGGTTGGGCAGAAAAATGGCGCAAAAACGGCTGGATGAGAAGCAATAAAGAAAAAGCGCTGAACCCCGATCTATGGGAAAAGCTGCTGGATCTGCTGGCAGTGCATGACGTAAGCTTTGTATGGGTGAAAGGTCACGCAGGACACACGGAAAACGAAAGATGCGATGCTCTCGCGGTAGAGCAGTCGAAAAAATATTCTCAATGAGAAAATGAGGTCGAAGAAAATGCTTGATAAATTTATGAATTTCTTGAAGAATACTTTTACTTACGAAGAAGAAAGCGATGCCGAAACGCCGCCTGTGGTGCAAAGCGCGCCTATTGAAGTAAGGCAGGCGGAGGAAAGGCAGCCAAGGCGCGAGCGCCCTGCAAGGCAAAGCACACGCTCCCCCGGTGATTTTGTGCCGAGGACGGTGGCTGACCCCGATGATTATTTTTCGCCCGTTGCCTCGATGACTGCGCAGAAGAAAGAGCAGCCCAAGTATGCGACCGACCCGATAGCCGCCGCAAAACAGCAGGCTGACAACTTCTCGGCGCTGAGACCTCGCCCCGAGGACAGCCAGTTCAGAATGCTTATCGACAAGGTGGATTACGCAAAGGGCGCAGGGGTGCTGGTGTTCGGAAGTATAGGCGTTGGCATAGCGCACGTTGACTGCAATGCTCTGATAGTGCACGCGGCAAACAGAACGACCGTAAAGACAAAGGTAATAGCAATAGGCCGCGACGGCAAAAAGGTAACTACCGCGCCGGCAGGCTCTACCGTGGGGCTGCTGCTTGACAGCAACATAACGCGCAATGACGTTCACGCCGGCGACGTTATAGGAAGCATAAATGTATGAATAATGTAAAGGTTTGCGCTGCGATGAGCGGTGGGGTCGACAGCTCCGTCGCCGCAGCGTTTCTTATTGATAAGGGATATTCGGTAGGCGGCGCGATAATGCGGTTGCAAGACAACGACAAAGACATCGAAGATGCGCGCGCGGTTGCGCAAAGGCTCGGTATACGGTTTGACGTTATAGACTGCCGCAGCGAGTTTGAAAGGTATGTTATTGACAACTTTGTGACGACATACATCGAAGGCGCAACGCCCAACCCGTGCGTTGTATGCAACAGGAAGGTAAAGTTCGGCGTATTTCTGGACAGGGCGCTAGATCTGGGGTATGACATGATAGCAACAGGGCATTACGCGCGGCTGGAAAACAGCGGCGGCAGGGTGCTTATGAAGAAGGCGCTTGACGAGAGCAAAGACCAGAGCTATGTGCTTTACTCTCTTTCGCAGAAGCAGCTGGCGCACGTTATTTTTCCGCTGGGTGAGCAAAACAAAAGCGACGTTCGCAACGCCGCAAGGAAAGAGCTTTTGCCTGCTGCCGACAGACCCGACAGTCAGGACATTTGTTTTATCAAAGAGGGCGGTCATGCCGAATTTATTGAAAACAGAACGGGCAGAACTTTCCCCGAGGGCGAGATAAGGCTGACTGACGGCACACCGCTTGGCAGGCACAAGGGTATAATACGGTACACGGTAGGTCAGCGCAGGGGGCTTGGCGTTTCATACGGTCGGCCGCTTTTTGTGGTAAGAAAAAACGCCTTGGACAACAGCGTTATCCTTGGCACGCAGGAGGAGCTTTATCGCTCGTCTCTCGTTGCCGAAGATGTAAATTTCATACCGTTTGATACGCTGACCTCTCCCATTACGGTGACGGCGCGCACCAGATACCGCCAGAAAGAGGCAAAGGCGGTCATCTCGCCCATAGAGGGCGGCAGGGTGCTCGCTACGTTTGAAACGCCGCAGAAAGCCGTATGCGCAGGGCAGTCGGTGGTGTTCTACGACGGCGAGTATGTTGTCGGCGGTGGGATAATTGCACAGGAATAGTTTTTGCTATTAGAGGTTAGAAGTAAGATGTCAGAGGTTAGAAATAGTTTTGCGACTTTTGCGGCGGCTTTTCATACCTGCGGTTTACAAGAGGCAAGAAGCAAGAAATTGTTTTTTATAGCTTTACGCAAACTTTTTCAAAACGCTCGTCTTGCCTCTTGCTTCTTGTTATCTTGCTTCTAGCAGCTGAGCGTTCCCTAAATAGTAGCCATATCAAACTTTCCGCGTTCCATTATGGAACGCCGCGCTATTGTTCAGTGGCAGTTGTATCTATACAGTGTTGACATTCGCCGCCGTGAGTGGTAAAATCAGTACAGTAAGTAATATAAGGAGGCTGTAAAATGGTAAGTATAGATAGTATAAAAAAGTATAGAAAAGTTTTCAATACTGACAGTTGTGGATATAATGAACCGGGATATGGCGAAGTGCTTGTCATTGACGATACGACCGAAAAGGGATATATAAGTACATGGGAAGAGACCGACGAAGAGTTTCTTGACCGCATAGAAAGAAGCCTGAAGGCAGGAAGAAACCTTTTTTATGAGGAATGGCAAGAGCTTATTTATGAAGAAGGCGCGATTTATTAAGAAAAGAGGCATGGCATGACAAGCGAAGACATTGAAAAAATGAAAGAACTTGATGAAGCCGCTGAAAAAGCCGGGGGATTTACCTCTCCCGTTTCGCCTGATGATATTCATTATGACTATCGCGGCATAAGCCGATATTGCAAGGAAAAAGGAATTGAACCCGTTGATATGACTATACGCGAGCTCAATAAGTTTATAATAGAATAAGCCGAAAACCGTCTGAATAAGGCGGTTCTCTATTAGAGGTTAGAAGTAAGATGTCAGAGGTTAGAAATGCATTTTACAACCTTTGCGTTGACTTTTCGTGCCTGCGGTTCAGAAAGAGACAAGAAGCAAGATGAGCATTTTGAAAATTACGCGCTAAACTTGGAAAGAGCAATTTCTTGCTTCTTGCCTCTAGCTGCTAGAAGCATCTTTCCGCCCTTTGCTTACGGCAGTTTTCTACGCTGCCGCAGCGGTAGCAAAGCTCATTCGGGCAGCTGCCGCTTTCAAAAAACTGCGTGATGTTCTTCACAGTAGTTTCTGCTATATTCGCAAGCGCTTCCTCGGTGAGAAACGCTTGGTGCGATGTGACCAGCACGTTGGGCATGGTTATCAGCCTTGCCAGCGTATCGTCGGCAACGATATGCCCCGAATAATCTTCAAAAAATATATCAGCCTCTTCTTCATAAACATCAAGGCACGCAGCCCCTACCCTGCGCTCTTTTATGCCGTCAAGCAGCGCCTCGGCATCTATCAGTGCGCCGCGTGAGGTATTGACGATCACCACGCCTTTTTTCATCTTCGCTATGCTGTTTTCGTTTATCATATGGTAGCTTTCATCGTTGAGCGGACAGTGCAGCGAGATTATATCGCTTTGCTCAAAAAGCTCATCTTTTGTGACATATTTTATGCCGCTGCCCTCCGCAGGGAATTTATCATAAGCTATAACGTTCATGCCAAAGCCGCGGCAGATATCCACAAACACTCTGCCGATGCGACCCGTGCCCACAACGCCCACCGTTCTGCCGTGCAGCTCAAAGCCGGTGAGACCGTTCAGACTGAAGTTGAAGTCTTTAGTGCGGTCATATGCTTTGTGTATGCGCCTTATCGAGGTCAGCAGCATTGCCATGGTATGTTCCGCCACCGCATAGGGCGAATAGGCAGGCACGTGCAGCACGTGTATCTTGCCGAAGCAGTGTTTTACATCAACGTTGTTATAGCCTGCACACCGCAGCGCTATTATTTTTACGCCCATTTCGCAAAGCCTGTCAATAACGGCGCTGTTCACGCTGTCGTTCACGAACACGCACACGCCCTCGCAGCCGTTTGCAAGCTGTGCGGTATCTTCGCTGAGCTTGGTCTCAAAAAACTTAAAGTCAACGCCGCTTTCTTTGCCGAATTTTTCAAACGACGGCACATCATACTGTTTAGTATCAAAAAACGCTATCTTCATAAAATGCCCCTCTCTTAGTTTCCTACAAATATTTTAGGCAGCGTTAGCCGCTCTATACATACGAAAGCTCTTTCTCTCGCACTTGTTTCTTTTTACGAACTTTACGACCGCTCACGCGCATTCTTTTGTACACAACAAAGCTGCTCAGCACCCTGAGCATGGCTGAGAGAGCGAGCATCACAAGTATGATCATCACATAGTATCTGTTTGGTATATTCTTTTCAAAGATAAATTCTAAAAGACCTTCAAGCCCCACAAACGCACCTATCGAAAAACATATTAAGATATGACCTTTGTAAGAGTTTGACACGAGGTTCACTGCATTGCTCATATCTCCAGTGGCGATCATATGGAATATCTGCATAAATATATACGCGGCAAGCAGCGAAAGGCTTCTTATCAGAAGATGCTGTTTTGTGCAGAACACGAGTGTCATCGGCAGGGCGACTATTGCATACTCGGCGAACAAAATATCGCATATCAGCAGTATGGCAGGCGGCAGGAATTTTGCCTTGAATGGCCCACTGACAAGTACCTTATACTTTTTGCTGACATATGTTACCCCCGTGCTGCATAATATCCATATAATGAGCAGGTCAGTCATTGAGCGTATCATAATATATCTTGTCAAAAGCGATACGGCTGCCCCCAGCAAAGGCGCGGCTATCATGATCTTCCATTCACCGCAAAAGCGCACCAGCTTTAATACTTCGCCAAAGAAGCCGCTCTGC